>NZ_JBSGTX010000098.1:0-24026 GCF_053607625.1 Streptomyces sp. NPDC055103 | reverse complement strand
TCCACACCGAACCCGGAAGGCCCTCACCCGTTCAAGCAGTCTCAGCCGAGACCTGCATCACCCGTCCACAACCTCCCGGGGCAATACACCTAGGACAGGACGTCGCCGCCCTGGTGGGCGCCACTCCCGCGTCCGGCGCCTGGACCTTCCAGTCGCCACCCGTGGCCGCCCACAACCGCGCGTACTACCTGCCGGGGCCGCGCTGAGGAAGCGGTCGACGCGCGGAACCGTCAGGTCAGCAGGCTGTTGGGGTGCGAGGACCGGCGCGCCGCGGCAAGGAGGGCGTGGATCCGCGGGCCGGCCTCGTCGATGACCGCGACCGGGGTGGGGAAGGGCAGCCGGACGTCCTGATGGCCCACGGGGTGCTCCAGGCGCAGGGTGATTCCGTAGCGGTCCAGGGCGACGGGGAGGGCGCGGACCAGGCGGCGGTCGGGGCGCGGCCGGACGAGGCGCAGGAGCAGCGGCACGAGCTCGGCGTGGCCGTCGACGAGGTGGGTGAGCATGGACGCCTCGCAGGTGGCGATGGGGTCGACGTCCGCCGCGTGGAGCGCGTCCAGGGTGACGTACGTACGCCCCTCGGCGTCCTCGAGCAGCGCCTGGCCGAACTCCAGGCAGGTGCTCTCGGTCGCGTCGTGCGCGGAGTCCGCGCCGAGCAGTCCGGTCAGGGTGACGCGCGCCCGCAGTCGCTCGCGCACGGCGGTGGGGGCGATGTCCGTGAACTCCAGGCGTACGGGGATGCGCGCGCCCTGCCCTTCGTGGACGCCCTCGGACGGGTCGTGGAGGTGGATGTGGCCCATCGGCCCCGTGCCGTCCAGGAGGTGGACCTCCTGTCGGCGTCCGTCGGTCACGACCGTCATCGAGTGCGCCGAGGCCAGGATCGACCGGACGCGCTCCGCGGCGGTGGGCTGGGTGACGGGGGTACCGAAGGGGCGCATCCGAGGCCTCCAGGGGTGACGGAAGGAGATACCCAAGTCGCTACTTAGGCAAGCCTAACCTAACTCATGTCGGTGGTCGGAGGAAGCAGGAGGGCCGGGCGCGTCGGATGACGGCCCGGCCCTCGGACGACGATCGGTCAGACCCGGTCGGCCGCGATCAGGACGTACTGGAAGGAGCCGTCCTTGTACGACTCGATGAACGCCTCCTCGATGCCGGTGACCAGCGACGACGTGGCGCGCAGCTCCCAGTAGGGCAGCGTCGCGGGCGTCAGGTCGACGACCGCCTGCGGGACGAGGCGGTTGTCGGCCATCACGCGCAGGTACTCACGGCGGGAATGGATGTTGCACTCGAAGTGCGCGTTGATCTGCGAGACCCACTTCGAGGGCTGGCCGTAGCGCGGGTTCCAGCAGCCGGTGATGGTCACGTAGCGGCCGCCGACCTTCAGGAAGCGGGAGTGCTCGGCGAAGAGGTCGTCCAGGTCGACGTACATGCTCGACTCGTTGTTCCACGAGGCGGCGACGCTGCCCTTCTCGAAGGGGGTGTCGAGCATGTTGCAGACACGGGCGCGGACGTGGTCCTCGATGCCGGGCTCCTTCGCGCGCCGGTTGCCGAACTCGGCCTGCGTGGAGGAGAGGGTGACGCCCTCGACCTTGCAGCCGAAGCGCTGGTGGGCCATGACGCTCGAACCGCCGCGGCCGCAGCCGGCGTCGACGAGCGTGTCGTCCTGCCCGATGACGCCGAGGTGGTCGAGCAGGACCTCGGCCTGCGCCGACTCCAGGCGGTGCAGCTCGGCGATCAGCTTCTTCTCGTACTCGCTGTCCTCGGTGTCGGGGTCGATACACCTAGCCGCGCCTGCGGGCGATCTGGACGTTCTCCAGTACGCCGAGCGCGTTGGGCACCAGGATCGCGGCGGAGTAGTACGTGGTGACCAGGTACTACATGATCGCCTGCTCGCTGATGCCCATGAACCGCACGGACAGGCCCGGCTCGTACTCCTCGGGCAGACCGGTCTGGCGGAGCCCGATGACGCCTTGGTTGTCCTCGCCGAGGCGCATGGCGAGGATCGAGCTGGTGTTCTCCTTGCTGATGGGGATCTTGTTGCAGGGCAGGATCGGGACCCCGCGCCAGGACGGGACGTGGTGTCCTTCGAGGTCGACCGTGTCCGGGTAGAGGCCGGCGGCGTTCCACTCGCGCCCGATCGCCGCGATCGTCCGCGGGTGGGCGAGGATGATCTTGGTGCCGCGGCGGCGGGTCAGCAGCTCGTCGAGGTCGTCAGGGGTGGGCGGACCCGAGTGCGTCTGGATCCGCTGCTTGAAGTCGGCGTTGTGGAGGAGGCCGAACTCCGGGTGGTTGATGAGCTCGTGCTCCTGGCGCTCGCGCAGCGCCTCGATGGTGAGCCGGAGCTGTTCCTCCGTCTGGTTCATCGGCCCGTTGTAGAGGTCGGCGACCCGGGTGTGGACCTTCAGGACGGTCTGGGCGACGGAGAGTTCGTACTCGCGCGGCTTGAGCTCGTAGTCCACGAAGGCGCCCGGGAACGTGGCCTCGCCGGTGTGGCCGGCGGACATCGCGATCTCGGCCTCGCCGTGACGGTTCGGCCAGTTCGCCGAGTTCCTGAGGGATCACGCGGACGTGTGATCCGTCCTGGACGAAGTCGATGCGGCCGTCGCCGACGGTGTAGCTCAGTCGGCGGTTCACCCGGTAGGCGCCGCCCTTCGTCTCCACCCAGGGGAGCATCCGGAGCAGCCAGCGGGAGGAGCTCTGCGGGGTGGACTTGGTCGTGGTGGCGAGGTTCCGGGCAGCCACGGTGCTCAGGCTGGACTGCCGGGGCGGCGTCACCTGCGCTTCCGGTCCGGTCTCAACGGTCATCGGGGCAAGTTCTCCTTCGGGTGGACGACGGCCGGCGCACGGGCCCTGGCCGCGGAAAGAGAGGAAAAGGGGGTCAATCTCTGGGAATTCCCCCAGATCCCGGGCAACAGTGACGGCCGGTAAGACCCGCTCACCGCATCAGACCGAGGGCATTACCTCAAAGCAGTGATCTTGTTTCGCGTGAGGTTTGTTCGGGCGAATGACGCCATCCAGCCACATCCATCCGGGGGAACGCGAAAGCCCTCCGGCTCCATGGGCGGGAGCCGGAGGGTGAGAGGAAGGGCGGGGGCTACACGCGGCCTGCGGCCAGATCCATCAGGCGGGCCAGGACGCGGCCGCCGGAGGCGGCGACCCCGTCGTGCTCCCACTCGTTGGTGACCCAGACGCGGGAGGCGCCGATCCGGCGGGCGGTGGCGAGGGAGATTCCCGCGTCGACGTACATGTCGTCGTGGTAGACGACCGCGGCGAGCGGGACCTCGTTGGCGGCGAGACGGTCCAGGTCGTAGAGCGACGGCCAGTCGGTGCGCGCGGCCAGCAGGTCGGCGGCGTCCGCGAAGGGGCGCAGGCCCGCGATCTCCCGGAACATCCAGGGGTACATCATCTCGCCGGTGAGCAGGAGGGGGTCGGCGTCCTCTGCGAACTCGGGGAAACCGGCCAGGGCGCGGGAGGCGGCCCAGCCGGTCGGTCCGGCCCCCTGTCCGTACAGCGTCTCCTGCATGACGGCGAAGAGGGGGTTGTCGGTGAAGCCGGTGAGGGTCATCACCTGGTGGAGGAAGGTGTCGCTCAACTCTCCGTCCGCGCCGGGTGACGCGTCGAGGGCTTCGTCGAGGAGCCAGTGGACGCGCTCGAATCCGTCGCCCATGCCGAGGGAGAGCCCGAGGGTGCGCAGGCGGTGCGGGGTGAGTCGGTCGCCGTTCGGGAGGCGGACGTCGTCGGCCGCGAGGAGGTCGGCGATCTTCCGGAGGCGGGGGGCGTCCTCGGGGTAGCGGGCGTAGAGGTCGAGGACGCGGTCGCGGACGCGGGGGTAGGTGTGGGCGTACACGTCGTCGGCGGTGGCGGTGAGGCCGGGCAGGCCGCCGGTGACGTAACAGGCCTTCAGGCCCCCCGGCGCGTGGGAGAGGTAGGTGAGGGTGATGAAGCCGCCGTAGCTCTGGCCGAGGGTCTCCCAGGGGGTGTCTCCGCAGAGTTCGCGGCGGATGTACTCCGCGTCGGCGACGATCGCGTCGGCCCGGAAGTGGGCGAGGTACCCGGCGAGGTCCTCGGGCGAGGCGAACCGGGCGGCTGACCTCGCCGTGACCGGGGTGGAGCGGCCGGTGCCGCGCTGGTCGAGGAGCAGCACGCGGTGGGTCCTCAGCGCCTGGGCCAGCCAGCCGGGGGAACCGGCCGACGGCCGGGGCGACTTGCCGCCGGGTCCGCCCTGGAGGTAGAGCAGCCAGGGGAGCTCCTCGGCGGCGCGGGCCGGGTCGGCGACCTCCCGGGCGAAGACCTCGATGGTGGGGCCGTCGGGCGCCCGGTGGTCCAGGGGGACGGTGAAGGTGTGGTCGACGGTCGCGTACGCGGGATTCATGGGTTCCTTCCACGGCCGCGGGCGGCCGGTCAGATGTGACATGGCATCGAGGGGCGCCGTTCGCCCGCCCGTCGAAAGGAGCCCCTGTCCGGCCGTCGGCCGGTTCCGCTACCTCCCGGTCGGCCGGTCGCCCTTGGCCCACAGGGAGCGGACGTGTCCCAGGTGCCGGGTCATGCACTTCTCCGCGCCCTTGGCGTCGCCTGCGAGCATCAGGTCGAGCAGCTCAAGGTGCTCCTCGGCCGACGGGATGAGGTCGCCGCTCTCGTCCAGGGCGGTGAGTCCGTACAGGCGGGACCGCTTGCGCAGGTCGCCGACGGTCTCGACGAGGCGTTCGTTGCCCGCGAGGCCGAGCAGCGTGAGGTGGAAGAGTCGGTCCGCCTCCAGATAGCCGATGAGGTCGTGCTCGCGGGCGGCGCGCACGATGTCCTCGGCGACCGGCTGCAGCGCCTCCAGGTCCTCGCGGGCGGCGATCCGGGTGATCCTGCCGACCATCGGGATCTCGATGAGCGCACGGATCTCGGTGTACTGGTCGAGGTCGCGCTCGTCGACCTCGGTGACCCGGAACCCCTTGTTGCGGACGGGCTCGACGAGGCCCTCACGGGCCAGGTCGAGCATCGCCTCGCGGACCGGGGTGGCGGAGATCCCGAAGTCCTCGGCGAGGGTCGGCGCCGAGTACACCACCCCGGGGCGGAGCTCGCCCGAGATCAGGGCGGCTCGCAGGGCATGGGCGACCTGGTCGCGCAGCCGCTCCCGGGAGGCGTTGAGGTCGCGGTGGGTCAGGTGCCCCATGACGGTGGTGATCCCTTCGTTCCGGTTGACATCACCACCGTACGATGTCACGCCGCGGGGCCCGCGGGTGCCAGGGTGTACGTCCGGCTCGACGTGTAGAACTCGAGGGCTGCCCGGCCCTGCTCGCGGGGTCCGTGGCTGGAGGCCTTGGAGCCGCCGAACGGCAGGTGGAAGTCGACGCCGGTGGACGGGGCGTTGAGCCGGATCATGCCGGTGTCGAGCAGGTCGAGGCCGGTCAGTGCCGTGTTCAGGTCGGCGGTGTGGACCGAGGTGACCAGACCGTACGGCACGGAGTTGGTGATCCGGATCGCGTGGGCGAGGTCCTCGGCGGCGAGCAGGGACGCGAGGGGGCCGAAGACCTCTTCGCGCAGCAGCCGGTGTCCCGGGGAGACCTTCTCGACCAGGGTCGGGGCGGCGTACCAGCCGTTCCGGTCGGGTGCGGTGCCGCCGGCGAGCACGGAGAGACCGCGGGCGGCCTCGCCGACCTGGTCGCGGGCGTGCTCGTGGATGAGCGGCCCGCACACGGTGGCCGGGTCGGCGGGGTCGCCGACGGGGACGGCCCGCAGCGCTTCGGAGAGCGCCTCGCGCAGCGGGTCGAGCGCGGTGCCGACCGCGATGACGCGGCTGGTGGCGGTGCACTTCTGGCCGGCGTACCCGGCGACGGCGGCGGCGATGTGGGCGGCCGCCTGCTCGATGTCCGCGTCCGGCAGGACGAGCGCGGCGTTCAGTCCGCCCATCTCCGCCTGTACGGGGATGCCCCGGGAGGTCGCGGCCCGGGCGACGGCCTGGCCGACGGGGGTGGAGCCCGTGAAGGAGACGACGTCGGCGGCGGAGACGAGGGCGTTGCCCTCGGTCGCCCCGCCGGGCAGGACGGTGAACACCGCCTCGGGCAGGAGCCGCTGGACGATCTCGGCCAGCCGCTGGGCGCACGCGGTGGCCTCGGGGGCGGGCTTGAGGACGACCGTGTTGCCGGTGGCGAGCGCCGGGGCGGCCTTCCAGGTCGGGATGGCGAAGGGGAAGTTCCAGGGCGTGATGAGCCCCGCGACACCGTGCGGGCGGCGCCGGGTGAGGAGCAGCCCGGCGCCGGCCGCGGTCTCGTGGACCTCGCCGGTCGGCTGGAACGGTGCCTGGGCGTAGTAGCGCCAGATGGCCGCGGTACGGGCGACCTCGGCCCTGGCCTCGGCGAGCGGCTTGCCCACCTCGCGTACGGCGAGCGCGGCGAGTTCTTCGGCCGCGGCCTCGACGGCGGCGGCGACGGCGCCCAGGGCGGCCGAGCGGGCCGCCGCCCCGGCGAGCAGCCAGCCGGGCTGGGCGGCCCGGGCGCGCTCGACGGTGTCGACCGCCGTGAAGGCGCCCGGTGCCGGGATCCGCAGGAGCACGTCGGCCGGGTCGGCGGGGTTGTGGGAGATGACGGTGGAAAGTGCGTCGGTCACAGCAGGAAGCCTCCGGGGAAGGGGTCGTCCGGGTCGAGGAAGTACTGCGCGGTGCCGGTGATCCAGGCGCGTCCGGTGACCGTCGGGACGACGGCGGGCAGGCCGCCGACCTCCGTCTCGGCGGTGAGCCGGCCGGTGAACTCCGTACCGATGAAGGATTCGTTGACGAAGTCGGTGTCGAGCGGGAGTTCGCCGCGGGCATGGAGCTGGGCCATGCGCGCCGAGGTGCCGGTGCCGCACGGGGAGCGGTCGAACCAGCCGGGGTGGATGGCCATCGCGTGCCGTGAGCGGCGGGCGTCGGAGCCGGGCGCCGCGAGGTACACGTGCTTGAGTCCGGCGATCTCCGGCTGGGTGGGGTGCACGGGCCGGTCGGGCGAGGCGTTGACGGCGTCCATGACGGCGAGTCCGGCCGCGAGCAGCTCGTCCTTGTGGTCGCGGTCGAACGGCAGGCCCAGGGAGTCGAGTGCGACGAACGCGTAGAAGTTGCCGCCGAAGGCCAGGTCGTAGGTGACCTTCCCGTACCCGGGGACGTCGACCGTGCGGTCGAGGGCCACGCTGAAGGCGGGCACGTTGGTGAGCGTGACCGCCTTCGCGGCGCCGTTCTCCACCTGGACGTCGACGCTGACGAGGCCGGCGGGGGTGTCGAGGCGGACGGTGGTGACGGGCTCGACGACCGGCACCATGCCCGTCTCGACGAGGACGGTGGCGACGCCGATGGTGCCGTGACCGCACATCGGCAGGAGTCCGGACACCTCGATGTAGAGGACGCCGTAGTCGGCGTCGGGCCGGGTGGGCGGCTGGAGGATCGCGCCGCTCATCGCCGCGTGACCCCGCGGCTCGAACATCAGGAGCGTACGGAGGTGGTCCATGTGCTCGATGAAGTGCAGCCGGCGCTCGGCCATCGTGGCGCCGGGAACGACCCCGACACCACCGGTGATCACGCGCGTGGGCATGCCCTCGGTGTGCGAGTCGACCGCGTGGAAGACATGACGGGTGCGCACGGGGGTTCCTTTCGACGGACAGCGGGGACCGACTGCCGTGGCCGACCGTGGTGACGGCCGGCGGAGGCGGTCAGCGGTGGGAGCGGTCAGCGGTGGCCGTCGGCGACGGCCTTCTCGGTGGCGGTCCGCACGCCGGCCTCGATCGCGCCCGTGAGCGGGTGCCGCGGCGGGCGCGTCGGACCGCCCTGGCGGCCGGCGATGTCCATGGAGAGCTTGATGGACTGGACGAACTCCGTCTTCGAGTCCCAGCGCAGGAGGGAGTGCAGGGACTTGTAGAGCGGTAGGGCGGTGGCGAGGTCGCCCGCGACCGCCGCGTGGTACAGCTCGGCGCAGCTCGTGGGGAAGGCGTTGGGGTAGCCGGCGATCCAGCCGACCGCACCCGCGACGGCCAGCTCCAGGAGGACGTCGTCGGCGCCGATCAGGAGGTCGAGTTCGGGGGCGAGTTCGGCGATCTCGTACGCCCTGCGGACGTCACCGCTGAACTCCTTGACCGCGACGATGCTGCCGTCGCCGTGCAGACGGGCCAGCAGGTCGGGGGTGAGGTCGACCTTGGTGTCGATCGGGTTGTTGTACGCGACGATCGGGATCCCGGCCTTGGCGACCTCGGTGTAGTGGGCGCGCACGGCGGCCGGTTCGGCGCGGTACGTGTTGGGCGGCAGGAGCAGGACCGAACCGGCACCGGCCTCGGCGGCCTGCTCGGCCCAGCGGCGGGACTCGGCGCTGCCGTAGGCGGCGACGCCCGGCATGACCCTCGCCCCGTCGCCGGCGGCCGCGACGGCGGTACGGACGACCTGGGCGCGCTCCGCGTCGGTGAGGGTCTGGTACTCGCCGAGGCTGCCGTTGGGGACGACACCGTCGCAGCCGTTGGCGATCAGCCAGGCCACATGCTCCGCGTACGCGTCGTGGTCGACGGAGAGGTCCTCGCGGAAGGGGAGGGTGGTGGCGACCATGATGCCGCGCCAGGGTCGGTCGGTGTTCCAGGTGGTGGCGGTCATGTCGACGGCCCGCTTTCTGTAGTGTGTGACATTTTACATGGAGGAAAGAGAGGCCCGAGGGCCTCTCCCCCCGGAGCTATTCGGACGGTTCGTCGAGGGCGGCGAGCGTCGCGAGGGGTACCGGGACGGCGAACGGGCGGCGTTCCGCGGGCGGTTCGACGGTGCCGCCGCGGGCGGCGAGGCAGGCCACGGCCGTCCCGCACATCCGCCCCTGGCACCAGCCCATGCCGGCTCGTGTGAGGAGCTTGACGGTCCGCGCGTCCCGCGCGCCGAGGTCGGTGACCGCCTCGCGCACACGCCCCGCGGTCACCTCCTCGCACCGGCACACGTCCGTCTCGTCCTCCAGCCAGGCGGGCCAGCCGGGGCCCGGCGCGTGGGCGGCGGACATGACGTCCGCGAAGGCGCGCATCCGGTCCCGGCGGCGCCGTAGTTCGCCGACCCGGCCCGCGCCCGCCTCCGCACGGCGGCCCCGCAGCCGGGCGGCGATCGCCCGCCCCGCCAGCTCGCCCTCGGTACGGGCGAGTTCGGCGCCTCCCACGCCGCCGGTCTCACCCGCCGCCCACAGGCCGGCCACCGAGGACTCCTGGAGGTCGTCCAGGGCGAGTCCCAGCGTTCCGTCGGGCAGCGCGCGGGTGGCGCAGCCGACGGCCGTGGCCAGCTCGATCTGGGGCACCAGGCCGTGCCCGACGGCGAGCGCGTCGCAGGCGATCCGCCGGCCCGTCCCTGGGACGGGCGCCCAGTCGCCGTCCAGGCGGCTGACCGCGACGGCCTCCACCCGGTCGGTGCCGTGCACCTCGGTGACCGCACTGCGTGGCAGCACCCGCACACGGTGCCTGAGCAGTGCGGCCCCGTGCACGAGGGCTTCGGCGGCCTTCGCCGGGTTGGTCACGAGCGCACGGGGGTTGCGGGCGTACCGCAGATAGCCCGCGGCCTCGACCACGGCCGGGACCCGCGCGCCCGCCGCGGCGAGCGACGAGGCGACGGCGAGCAGCAGAGGGCCGCTGCCGGCCACGACGACGCGCCGTCCGGGCAGCACGAGCCCGGACTTGAGCATGGCCTGCGCCCCGCCGGCGCCCACGACACCGGGCAGGGTCCAGCCGGGGAAGGGCAGTTGGCGTTCGTACGCACCGGTGGCGAGGAGCAGCGCCCGGGCGCGGATCCGGACGGGGCGCTCCTCGGTGCCGTCGGCGCCGGTGACCGCGTGGAGCGTCCAGCTCTCGTCGGCGTCGCCCGGCTCCCGTACCGCGGACCACACGTGATGCCCGGTGAGGTGGTCGACCGTGCTCGCCCCGAGCCTGCGCCGCAGGTCGGAGAAGGGGGACCAGTCGTGGTGCAGGGCTTCGGGGCGCACCGCCCCGAGGGCGGGAGCCGGGTGCCGGTAGAACTGTCCGCCGGACTGGGTGGAGGAGTCGAGGAGGGCGACGGAGAGCCCGAGTTCGGAGGCGATGACGGCACCGGCGAGCCCCGCGGAACCCGCGCCGACGACCGCGAGGTCGTACGGTTCGCGCGCCCCGCGCTCTTTGCGCGTCCCGTCCGGTTCAGACTGCGAGGCGGTCATGGCCGTGCCCTTCCTGGGTGGTGATCGCGTCGCCGGGGCGGGCGGGGACCAGGCAGGCGCGGCGGTTGGGTTCGCCGTTGACGGTGGCGAGGCAGTCGTAGCACTGCCCGATGCCGCAGAACGCGCCGCGCGGCCGTCCCCCTTCGCGGGTGGTGCGCCAGGCCAGGATGCCGGCGCCCCAGAGGGCGGCGGCGACGGTCTGGCCGGGCAGGGCGGTGACGGTCCGGCCGTCGAAGGTGATCTCGAACGGCGGATCGGGCTGTGCTCCGACGAGGTCGGCGGGCGTGCGGGCCACGGGCCCTCCTCTCATGACGGTGCCGGTACGGGTGGTGCGCATCAGGGGGTGGACGTGCCGAACCGGTCGGGCCGGTACGGGTGGTGCGCATCAGGGGGTGGACGTGCCGAACCGGTCGGGCCGGAACGGGTCGATGGCGAGGGGCGGGTCGCCGCCGGTGAGACAGGCGGCGACGATCAGTCCGGTCACCGGCGCGAGGCCGATCCCGGCCCCTTCGTGGCCGCAGGCGTGCAGCAGTCCGTGGACGCGCGGGTCGGGTCCGATGGCGGGCAGGTGGTCCGGCAGGTACGGGCGGAAGCCGAGGTAGGTCCGCATGGCCCGGACGGCGCCGAGGACCGGGAAGAGGGTGGTGGCCCCGGCGGCGAGGCGGCGCAGGACCTCGGTGGAGAGCGTCCGGTCGAAGCCGACCCGTTCCCGGCTGGCCCCGATCAGGACGGGTCCGGCAGGGGTGCCCTCGACGACCGCCGACGTCTGGAGGGCGGCCGAGCCGCTGGCCACGTCGGCCACGTAGTCGGCGGCGTACACCTTGTGGCGCACCACGCGGGGCAGCGGTTCGGTGACGAGGACGAAGCCCCTTCGGGGCAGTACGGGGAGGTGGACGCCCGCGAGGTCGGCGAGGGCGCCGCCCCAGGTGCCGGCGGCGTTCACCACGTACGGGGCATGGAGCTCGCCGGCCGCGGTCCGCACCCCGCGGATCTCTCCGGAGGCGCCGGTGAGGAGGCCGGTGACCTCTTCACCGAGGTGCAGCCGGACGCGGTCGCCGGCGGCGCGCAGCAGCTGGGCGGCGGCGTGGGCGGGCATCACCTGGGAGTCCTGTGGATAGAGGAAGCCTCCGGCCAGGCCAGGAGCGAGGTGGGGCTCCAGATCGTGGAGCCGGTCCCCGGGGACCTCCTGGGCGGTGACGCCCGCCTTCTCCTGGCGGGCCGCGAAGTCGCGCAGGGCGCGCATCCCCGACTCGCCCGAGGCGACCACGAGGCCACCCTTGGCCTCGTACTCGACGTGCGGCGGGAGCACGTCCGCCAGCTCCCGCCACAGGGTGTTGGCGAGGAGGGCGAGTTCGAGCTCCGGTCCCGGCTCCTTGTCGGAGACCAGGAGGTTTCCCTCACCGGCTCCCGTCGTGCCGCCCGCGACGGAGCCGCGGTCGACGACGGTGACGGAGAGGCCGGCTTGGGCGGCGTAGTAGGCGCAGGCCGCGCCGACTACGCCGGCGCCGACGACGATGACATCCGAGGGTTTTCTCGTGGACACATCAGTAATATTTCACATTGCACTGGAGTTGCCAAGACCCCGAAACGGAGCATTCCAGCCGCCGGACCCTTCTCCGACCACCGCCTGGACACGGATGAGTAACGGACTTCCGGATGCCTTGTCAGTGCAATTTCACATTACTATGTTACAGGTCACATTCCAGCCAACGGGCTGTCCCACCGCTCTCTCGGAGTGACCTTCATGAACAAGCGCACGTACACCCTCGCCACCGCTCTGGTGACGGCCCTCGCCCTCGGTACGACCGGCTGCGGCGACGGTGAGAAGTCCGGCGGCACCCGGGACCGCGGCAAGAACCCCGCCGTCTCCAACAACGGCACGGTCGTCGGCGGCACCCCGCAGAAGGGCGGCACGCTGACCGTCCTCTCCAACCAGGACTTCACCCACCTCGACCCGGCCCGCAACTGGGTGGTGGGCGACATGGACTTCGGCACGCGTCTGCTCTACCGCACCCTCCTCACGTACAAGGCCGAGCCCGGCGCGAAGGGCGGGGAGCTCACGACCGACCTCGCCGAGGACCTCGGTGTCTCCTCCAACGGCGCCAAGACCTGGACCTTCAAACTCAAGCCCGGCCTCAAGTACGAGGACGGCACCCCGATCACCGCCCAGGACGTCAAGTACAACGTCGAGCGGTCCTTCTCCCCCGACCTGCCCGGCGGCCCCGACTACGCGGCGCGCTACCTCGTCGGCGCCGAGGGCTACCAGGGCCCCGCGCAGGGCAAGCACCTCGACTCCGTGAAGACCCCGGACGACCGCACGATCGTCTTCGAGCTCCGCAAGCCCTTCGCCGAGTTCCCGTACGCGACCGTGCTGCCCACCTTCAGCCCCGTGCCCAAGTCCCAGGACAAGGGCCCGCAGTACGACAACCGGCCCTTCTCCTCCGGCCCGTACAAGATCGAGTCGTACGCCCGGGACAAGCAGATGGTCCTCGTGCGCAACACCCACTGGAGCGCCGCCACGGACACCGTGCGCAAGGCCTACCCGGACCGGATCGTCGTCACCATGGGCCTCAAGGCCAACCAGATCGACGACCGTCTCATCGCCTCCGCCGGCGCCGACGGCTCCTCCGTCGCCTGGGCCTCGCTCCGCCCCGAGTCCACGCCCAAGGTGCTCACCAAGCCGGACGTCAGGGCGCGGCTCCTCGCCGAGTCGACCAGCTGTACCGAGATGGTCCAGATGCACACCGGCCGCGCGCCGTTCGACAACGTCAAGGTGCGCCAGGCCGTGCAGTACGCCCTCGACCGTGAGGCACTGGTCACCGCCACCGGCGGCCCCGCGCTCAACGACCCGGCCACCGCGCACATGCCCGGACTGCTCTTCCCCGGCGGCAAGCAGCCCGACACCCTGAAGATCCCGCTCACCGGCGACGTCGAGAAGGCGAAGCAGCTCCTCAAGGAGGCGGGCAAGGGCGGCGGGATCTCCACCAGCATCACCGTCTCCACCGGCGACAAGGCCATCGGCGAGGCGATCCAGCAGTCGCTGGGCCGCGCCGGGATCAAGGTCACCATCGAGACCGTCGACCCGTCCGCCTTCTACGACACGATCGGCGACACCAAGAACCGCACGGACCTCGCCTACACCGGCTGGTGCCCGGACTTCCCCTCCGGCTCGACCTTCCTGCCGTTCGTCTTCGACGGCCGCTACATCAAGGAGAAGGGCAACTCCGGCAACCACTCGCTCTTCCGTGACGACGCCACGATGAAGCGCATGGACGAGATCGCCGCGATGACCGACGCCGAGCAGGCCAACAAGGCGTGGCAGGACCTCGACGCCCAGATCCTCGCCAAGGCCCCCACGGCGCCCGCCGTCGTCGAGCGCAAGCCCCTGCTGATCGGCACCAACATCGCCGGCGCCTTCGGCCACACCTCCTTCGGCGGACAGATCGACTACGCGACGGTCGGCCTCAAGGCCCCCGCGAAGAGCGCGAACTGAAGGAAACCGGCCCGATGAACACCACACCCACCACCTCCCCTCCGAGCGCCACCTCACCACCGGCCGGCGTCGCCACCGCCACCGCCGTGCGGTCGGGCAGCGGTCCCTGGCAGCTCGCCCGCGCGGAGCTGCGCCGCCGCACGTCCGTGAAGCTCTCGCTCGCCGTGGTCGCGTTCTTCGCGCTCATGACCGCCGCCGCCCCGCTGATCGGTTCGCTGGGCGGCTGGGGCCCCGAGGAGTTCGACAAGAGCGCCGTCGACCCGTACCTGGGCGGCCTGCCCATCGGTCCGCTCGGCGGCGTCTCGGCCGAGCACTGGCTCGGCGTCGAACCCGTCACCGGCCGCGACCTGTTCTCCCGGGTCGTGCACGGCGCCCAGGTCTCCCTGCTCATCGCCTTCGCGGCGACGGCGATCGTCGTCGCCGCCGGGACGGCGGCCGGCATCGCCGCCGGCTACTTCGGCGGCCGTGTCGACACCGTGCTGTCCCGGCTGATGGACCTCACGATGTCCTTCCCGTCCCTCATCTTCATGATCGCGATGATGTCGGTGGCGCGGGACGTCAACCGGATCGTCCTGATGACCGCCGTCATCGGGCTCTTCGGCTGGCCCGGCATCGCCCGGGTCGTCCGCGGCCAGACCCTGTCGCTCAAGCACCGCGAGTACGTCGACGCCGCCCGCGTCGGCGGCTCAGGGCCCTGGCGGATCCTCGCCCGCGACATCCTGCCGGGCGTCGCCGGGCCGGTCATCGCGTACACGACGCTCATCGTCCCGGGGATGATCGCCACCGAGGCGGCCCTCAGCTACCTCGGCGTGGGCGTCCGCCCGCCGACCCCGTCCTGGGGCCAGATGATCGCCGAGAGCGTCGCGTACTACGACACGGACCCGATGTACTTCCTCGTCCCGAGCCTCTGCCTCTTCCTCACCGTGCTCGCGTTCACCCTGCTCGGCGACGCGCTGCGCGACATCCTCGACCCGAGAGGCAGCGGCGCGTGATCCTCTACCTCGGCCGCCGGCTCCTGGGCGTGCTCGGCGTCCTGCTCGCCATCGCCGCCGTCACCTTCACCATCTTCTACGTCCTCCCCTCCGACCCGGCCGCCGCCGCCTGCGGCAAGTCGTGCAGCGCCGACCGGCTGGAGGCGATCCGCGCCAACATGGGCCTGGACGCCCCGCTGTGGCGCCAGTTCACCGACTTCGTCACCGGCATCTTCACCGGCCGCACGATGGGCACCGGCCAGTACGCCCTGGAGTGCGACTTCCCGTGTCTCGGCTACTCGTACGAGAACAGCCAGAGCGTGTGGGACCTGCTCGTGGACCGGCTGCCCGTCTCGGCCTCGCTCGCCCTGGGCGCCGCCGCGATCTGGCTGGTCCTCGGGATCACCGCCGGTGTCACCGCCGCTCTGCACAAGGACACCCTCACCGACCGGGCCCTGATGGTCGGCGCGGTCGCCGCGGCCTCGCTGCCCGTCTACTTCACCTCGGTGCTGCTGATCTTCGGGCTGATCCGGGTCTCCGGGCTGCTGCCCTACCCGCAGTACGTGGCCTTCGGCGACGATCCGCTGTCCTGGGCCACCAACCTGCTGCTCCCCTGGCTGGCGCTCGCGATCCTGTACGCCGCGATGTACGCGCGCCAGAGCCGCAGTTCGATGATCGAGTCCATGGCGGAGCCGTACATCCGCACCGCGCGCGCCAAGGGGCTCCCGCGCCGCACGGTCGTGGTGAAGCACGGGCTGCGCGCGGGCATGACGCCCATCCTGACCATCTTCGGCATGGATCTGGGCGGACTCCTCGCGGGGGCCGTGATCACCGAGTCCATCTTCGGCCTGCCCGGCATCGGCCGCCTCTTCTACGGCGCCCTGTCCACCGGTGACCAGCCGGTCATCCTCGGGGTGACGCTGCTCGCCGCCACCTTCATCGTCGTCGCCAACCTGGCCGTCGACCTGCTGTACGCCGTCGTCGACCCGCGAGTGAGGTACTGATGGCCGACCCCGCATCCCTTCTTTCGGTACGGGACCTCACGGTCACCTTCCCGACGAAGCGCGGCCCCGTCCGGGCCGTCGACTCCCTCGCCTTCGACGTGCTGCCGGGCCGGACCCTCGGCATCGTCGGCGAGTCCGGCTCCGGCAAGTCCGTGACCTCGCTCGCCGTCATGGGCCTGCACACCGGCGCCGAGGTCACCGGCTCCGTCAGGCTCGACGGACGCGAACTGATCGGCCTCTCCGACCGCGAGCTCAACGGGCTACGCGGCCGGCGGATGGCCATGATCTTCCAGGACCCGCTGTCCAGCCTGCATCCGTACTACACCGTCGGGGAGCAGATCGCCGAGCACCACCGGGTCCACTTCGGCTCCCGCCGCGCGGCCGCCCGGGAGCGGGCCGTCGAGGCCCTCGGCGAGGTCGGCATCCCCGAACCGCGCCGGCGGGCCGGCGAGTACCCCCACCAGTTCTCCGGCGGCATGCGCCAGCGCGTGATGATCGCGATGGCCCTGTCCTGCGAACCGGATCTGCTGATCGCCGACGAGCCGACGACCGCTCTGGACGTCACCGTCCAGGCCCAGATCCTGGAGCTGATCGCCCGGATCCAGCAGGACCGGGGGCTCGCCGTCGTCATGATCACGCACGATCTTGGCGTGGTCGCCCGGGTGGCCCACGACGTCCTGGTGATGTACGGCGGCCGGGCCGCCGAACACGCCCCGGTGGACTCGCTCTTCGCCTCCCCCGCCCACCCCTACACGCGCGGTCTGCTGGACTCGCTGCCCCGGCTCGACGACGAGGACGACGCCCCGCTGCGCGCGATACCGGGCAGCCCGCCGTCCCTGCTCGACCCCGCGCCGGGCTGCGCCTTCGCGCCCCGCTGCCCCCGGGCGGCCGTCGGCTCCGAGGAGGAGCGGGCCCGCTGCACGAGCGAACGCCCGCTGCTCGTCGGCCCGGAGGGGCATCCGGCCGCCTGCCACTTCCCCGCGTACGAAGGCGTCGCCTCATGACCACGACCATCACCGCGACCTCGGGCGCGGACACGAGCTCGACCTCCACGCCCCTGCTCAGCGTCCGGGACCTGACGATGACCTTCCCGGGACGCCGGGCCCGCTCGGCACCCGTCCGGGCCGTCGACGGCATCGGCTTCGACGTGGCGGCGGGCGAGACCCTGGGCCTCGTCGGCGAGTCCGGCTGCGGCAAGTCCACGACGGGCCGGATGATCGTGCGGCTCCTGGAACCGACCGCCGGCTCCGTCTCGTACGACGGCCGTGACATCAGCCATCTGTCGCAGCGGGCGCTCAAGCCGCTCCGCCGCGACCTGCAGATGGTCTTCCAGGACCCGCACTCCTCGCTCAACCCCCGCCAGACCGTGGCCCGGATCATCTCCGATCCACTGATGGTGCAGGGGAGTTCGGCGGCCGACGCGCGCAAGCGGGCCGTGGAGCTGATGGATCTGGTCGGGCTCATCCCGGAGCACATCGACCGCTACCCGCACGAGTTCTCCGGCGGCCAGGCGCAGCGCATCGGCATCGCCCGGGCCCTGGCGACCAGCCCGCGGCTCGTCGTCGCCGACGAGCCCGTCTCCGCGCTCGACGTGTCCGTCCAGGCCCAGATCGTCAATCTGATGGAACGGCTCCAGCGGGAACTGGGGCTCGCCTATCTCTTCATCGCCCACGACCTCTCGGTCGTCAAGCGCGTCTGCGACCGGGTCGCGGTGATGTACCTGGGCCGGATCGTGGAGATCGGGGTGAAGGAGCGGGTGTACGCGGCTCCCGCGCACCCCTACACGCGGGCGCTGCTCTCCGCCGTGCCGCTGCCCGACCCGGCGGCCGAGCGGGCCAGGGAGCGGATCACGCTGCTCGGGGACCCGCCGAGCCCGGCCGCTCCTCCGCCGGGGTGCACCTTCCACCCGAGGTGTCCCAAGGCCCAGGAGATCTGCCGGACGGAGGCGCCGCTGCTGCGGATCGCCTCCCCGGGCGAGGCCCGTCAGGTCGCCTGCCACTTCCCCGAGGCCGCCTGAACATGACGAACGCCCCGGTCCCGCGTGTGCGGGGCCGGGGCGTTCGGATATCAGTGATCAGCGATCCGACTAGGAGGCGGCGAGTGCCGCCTCGTACAGGGCGCCGGCGACGGCGAGGTCCTCCCAGGCCATGCCGACGCTCTTGAAGAAGCGCGGGCGCTCGGTCGTGGGAGTGCGGCGCCCGGTCACGAGTTCGGCGAGGTTCCCCACGACGTGGTCCTCCTCGATCGCCCCCTCGGCCGTGGGGACGAGCAGGTCGCCGGCCTCGCGCAGCGCGGCGGCGCGAGCCTCGACGTACACCTCGGAGCGGGCGACGAGCCCGGTGTCGGTCTCGCGGGCGTCCGGCTCGTGCGAGCCGACGGCCACGACGGTGGCGCCGGGGGCCACGAGGGCTCCGTCGAAGAGGGGCTCACGGGCGGTGGTGCAGCAGACGACGAGGTCGGCCTTGGCCACGTCGTCGGGCGTGCCGGTCCTGGCGAGGACGCCGAGCGTCCGCGCGTATCCGGCGAGGGCGCGCGCGCCGATCTGGTTGCGCCCCACGACGATCGCCGCGGAGACCCGGCGTACGGCGAGGACGGCCTCCAGGTGCCCGTACGCCTGCGGTCCTGTCCCGAAGAGGACCAGGCGCAGGGGGCCGGCGTTCGGTGTCAGATGGCGCACGGCGAGCGCGGAGACGGCCGGTGTGCGCAGTTCGGTGAGGGCGGCGCCGTCGAGGAGGGCGACCGGTCGCAGGCTCGGGCCGTCGAGGAGCAGGTAGGAGCCGGTGATGCGGGGCAGGCCCGCGGCGGGGTTGTGGGGGGCCACGCCGGCGATCTTCACTCCGGCGTACGGGCCGAAGGCGGCGGGCATGAGGAGGAGTTCGCCCGCGGGAACGGGGACGGCGGTGCGGGCCGGCCCTTCCTCCGGGTCGAGTCCGGCGCACAGGACCTCGGCCAGGACGTCGATCGCCTCGGCCGGGCCCAGCAGTCCTGCCATCGTCGCGGCGTCGATCTGGGTCAGGTGCGTCACAGCAGGAACCCCGTCCCCAGGTCGTCGTGCGGTTCGAGGAGGAAGGTGTGGGTGCCGGTGCGGTAGGCCGTGCCGGTGACCTCGGTGACTCCCCCGGGCAGCAGGAGGCCGGTGAAGACGGTGCCGGCGACGGACTCGTGCGTCAGGGTGTCCCCCGGGCCGAGGCGTCCGTCGGCGGCGAGGAGGGCGAGCCGCGCGGAGGTGCCGGAGCCGCACGGCGAGCGGTCGATCTGGCCGTCGGCGAAGACGGTGACGTTGCGCTGGCGCGGGCCGTCGGCGCCGGGGGCTTCCGGCAGTTCCTCGTACAGGATGACGCCGTACACGCCGGAGAGGCGCGGGTCGTCGGCGTGGCGGGTGGCCGGGTGGCCGGCGAGTGCGGCGCGGATCTCCTGGCCGGCGCGGACGAGCGCGGGGAGCGCGGCCTTGCCGGTGTCGAGGCCCAGGTCGACGGCCGCGACGGAGGCGTAGCAGGCGCCGGAGTGGGCGAGGTCGACCTCGACGGCTCCGAAGGAGGTCGTGACGGCGACCTTGCGGGCGGTGACGAAGGTCGGGATGTTGCGGAAGGTGACACCCGTGGTGCGGCCGGCCTCGCGGTGCACGGTCGCGGTGACGCGGCCCGAGGGCACGTCGATGCGGACGGAGACGTCGCCGTCGTCGGGGGCGGCGACGCGGCCGGTGTCGACGGCCCAGGCGCCGAGCGCCATGGTGCCGTGGCCGCACGCGGTGGAGTAGCCGTCCTTGTGCCAGAACAGCACGCCGAAGTGGGCGCCGTCGTCGTCGGCGGGGACGACGAAGCCCCCGTACATGCCCGCGTGTCCGCGGGGTTCCTGGACGAGGAGACGGCGTACGTCGTCGAGCGGTCCCGGGCGTGGGTCCGTGGCGGTCCTCCCGGCGCCGACGGCGGTGGCGCGGCGTTCGGCGACGGTGTCGCCGGGGATCGGTGGGAGGTCCTGGTCGACGATCCTGAACGGTTCGCCTGCGGCGTGGTAGTCGGTGGTGCGCACGGAGTGCGGGGTGGTGCTCACGAGGTACTGCCTCCGGAAACGGGTTCGGGGGAACGTGCCGGTGATGCGGGAAAACCGAAGCCGGGCCGGCCCCTCCCCCGTGGGTGAGGCCGGCCCGGACAGTGAAGGTCAGCTGCGCAGGGGGCCCTCACAGCTGAAGCTCGACGTGCCCGCGACCTTCGTGGACCAGATGTCGATCGGTCCGAAGGAGCAGTTCATGTCGGCGAGGTTGTTGGACGCGGCGCCCGCGCGGTCGAGGATGAAGTAGTCGACCGTCTCGGACATGTCCTTGAAGTTCTGGTCCTCGCTGGCCCAGTTGGACAGGTTGGCGGTGATCCGGCCGGTGCAGGTGAAGCGGCGCTTGCCCGGGTCGCCGTTCTCCACGCAGTCGGGGTTGTTGGAGGTGGCGCTCGCGAACGTGGACTTCACGTTCGCGAGGGCGGAGTCACGGAGCTGGTCGTTGGGCGTGTAGGTGGTGTTCGGGACGAACAGCTCGTCGACCTTGGCGATCTGCCGGTCGAGGAAGCGGTTGTACTCGCTCTGGATGTTGGCGTCGGAGGCCATCCGGTTGCGCCAGGAGTCGTACGCCTGGACGTCGTTGGCCCGCAGGTGCCGGTACATCTCGCGGAGGAAGCCGGGCCGCTCGGTCCAGAGGTACTCGAAGAAGGTGCCGGCGTAGCTGTAGAAGCGGAAGCCGTCGCCGGAGTAGGTGGCGTTGACGATCTGGCCGACGCTCATGCGCGGGCCGCCGTTGGCGGTGTCGCCGATGACGCCGCGGACGAGCGACTTGCGGACGGCGATGCCGTTGTCGCGGGTGGCTCCGTCGAAGAACTCGGCCGTGCCCTCGTCCATGAAGGTGGTGCGGTCGTTCTGGTACCACGGGCCCTCGCCGAAGAAGCCGTGGACGGCGTAGCGGCCGTTGAGGTAGTGGACGTACTCGTGGCGGAACAGCTCCTCGAGGGTGAGGGAGGAGTCCTGCGGGACGCGCCGCTGGTACGTGTAGAAGGTGGCGCCGCGCTCGATGTAGATGCCGCCGTTGTTGGTGTCCATCCCGGTCAGGATGGGGTGGTAGTTCTCGTAGTCCGCGCGGGAGGCGTAGAGCACGATGTTCAGGGTGGTGTTGGGGTCGCCGGCGAGCTCCTGCTCGGTGCCGAGGACGCGGTGGAACTGCGACTTGACCAGCTTGCTGGCGTAGTAGAGCTGGTCGACGGTCGCCCGGTCGAGGCCGGTGCGGACCTTGAGGGCGCCGTTGTCGTAGGAGTACGTGTACGGGAAGATCTGCTTCTCGATGTCCGCCTTGCACACGCCGTACGGCGCGCAGGCGTCGTAGAAGTTGAGCCACGAGACGATCTTCGCCCACTGCTGGCTGCCGCTGCCGAAGGTGTTCACGACCGTGCCGAGCAGGCCGCCGAGTCCGGCGACGATCTCGGTCCTGAGGCTCTCGACCTGGCCGATGCGGCCGTACTCGCTGAGGGCGTCCCGGGCGACCCAGGCGTTGTCGGTGCCCTTCAGGTGTCCGTAGGTCGCGAAGGCCTTGAAGACGGCGCGGTACGACGGGTCGGCGGCGACGGCGGCGTGGAATCCGGAGTCCTGGTTGCCCGGGTAGACGCCGAGGTAGTTGACGGAGAGCGCGGCGAGCGCGGCCCCGGCCCAGGAGGCGTCCTGGTTGGTGGCGGTGTGAGACGGGTCCATGGTGGCGAGGACCCGCTTGATCAGGCCGAGCTGGTGCTGGCGGAGGCCGGGGCCGCTCGCGGCGTAGAGGGCCTCACGCAGGGTGGTCGCGTTGCTCTTGGTGACGTCGAAGGTGCGCGCGGCGTTGCCGAAGGCGGTGACGGCCTGGGTCATCGCGGTCACGGTGGGCGCGTCGGTGACGTCGATCTCACCGCGCGAGAAGTCGTGGTACACGACGGCGTGCAGGTACGTGAACATCTCCTCCAGGTGCGAGGAGTTCTTGCCGTCGTGGGAGGCGGCCAGGCTCGATATGCGACGGGCGACGGCCTGCACGTGGGCGTCGGACATCACGGGGGTCAGCCGGGCGTCCCACGTCCAGATGAGGCCGTTCAGACAGGACTCGGACGTCACCGCGGGGTCGGCGAGGAAGTCGGCGAACTGCTCCGGCGAGAGGCCGGCGATGCCGTCGAGCGTGCAGGGCACGCCCGCGGCCGTGACGCCGGCGGCCTCGGCGGTGGTCCGCGCGGTGGAGGTGGTCGCCTCGGCCGTCGCCTTGGCGGTGGTCTTGGCCGTCGTCTTCGCGCTGGTCCCGGCGGTCGCCTTGGCCTTTCCGGCGACGCGGCCGGCGGCGAGACCGCCGGGGGCGGGCGCGGGCCCGAAGGTGTTGCCGGGAGCGGTGGCGAGGTGCTCGACCTCGTCGAAGGGGTTGGCCGCGGGCTTGGCCTGCGGCGCCGCGGGGCCGGCTACCGGGGCCGCCGGGGCGGGCCGGTCCTCGGTGTCCGCCGCCGACACGGCCGACTGGCCGGCGGAGCCGAGGAGGGTGACGGCGATGGCGGAAGCGAGCAGGGACGAGCGCACACGTCTGTGGAGGAACAACAGAACTCCTGCAGTTGAGGGGGGTAAGTGCGGGGATCGCCGAGCAAGAACTGCGGTGGTTCGCACGGCGCATGACAGCGGTTCATCACCCCGTATGCGCTGTAACATAGTAATGTGAAATTGCACTGACAACCCCTCTGGCAGCACGAGTTCCCCCGGGTCCCCGACCCCCCTCCCCCAAGTCGCACCAATCCCCCACAAAGCACCGGCACCCGGCTGCGGAGTCGCTCACTGCTCGCCGGGGCGGCGTTCATGATCCGGGACGGCGGGCTCGCGGGGAACCGCATCACGGTCCTGGAGCGCCTCAAGCCGGCCGGGGGCGCCCTCGACGGCATCGACGTGCCGAAGAAGGGCTTCGTCATCCGCGGCGGCCGCGAGCTCGAGGACCACATGGAGTGCCTGTGGGACCTCTTCCGCTCCGTACCCTCGCTGGAGATCGAGGGAGCGTCGGTGCTCGACGAGTTCTACTGGCTGAACAAGGACGACCCGAACTCCTCGCTCCGGCGCGCGACCGAACGCCAGGGCCAGGACGCGCACACCGACGGGCTGTTCACCCTCTCCGACCGAGCGCAGAAGGACCTCGTCAAGTTGTTCCTCGCCACCCGTGAGGAGATGGAGGGGCGCCGCATCGACGAGGTCCTCGGCGAGGACTTCCTGCGCAGCAACTTCTGGCTGTACTGGCGGACGATGTTCGCCTTCGAGGAGTGGCACAGCGCGCTGGAGATGAAGCTGTACCTGCACCGCTTCGTCCATCACGTCGGCGGGCTCCCGGACTTCACCGCGCTGAAGTTCACCAAGTACAACCAGTACGAGTCGCTCGTGCTGCCGCTGACGCGCTGGCTCATGGACCAGGGGGTGACCTTCCGTTTCGAGACGGAGGTCACCGACATCGACTTCGTCGTCGACACGGCGACCGGACGCAGGACCGCCACCCGGATCCACTGGCTCGAGGCCGGCGAGCAGGGAGGTGTCGACCTCGGCGAGGACGACCTCGCCCTCACGACGATCGGCTCGCTCACGGAGAACTCCGACAGCGGCGACCACCACACCCCTGCCCGGCTGGACGAGGGCCCCTCACCGGCGTGGGACCTGTGGCGCCGCATCGCCCGGCAGGACCCGTCCTTCGGCCGGCCGGAGGTGTTCTGCGACGACATCCCCCGGAGCAAGTGGGAGTCCGCGACGGTCACCACCCTCGACCCGCGCATCCCCCGGTACATCCAGAAGATCGCCAAGCGGGACCCCTTCAGCGGTCGGGTGGTCACCGGCGGCATCGTGACCGTCAAGGACTCGGGCTGGCTGCTGAGCTGGACGGTCAACCGGCAGCCCCGCTTCAAGCGGCAGCCCGCCGACCAGATCGTCGTCTGGCTCTACGGCCTCTTCGCGGACCGGCCGGGCGACTACGTGACGAAGCCGATGCAGGAGTGCACCGGCGAGGAGATCACCCAGGAGTGGCTCTTCCACCTCGGCGTCCCCGTCGAGGACATCCCCGAGCTGGCGGCGACCGCCGCCCGGTGCGTGCCGGTGATGATGCCGTACGTCACGTCGTTCTTCCTGCCCCGCCGGGCGGGCGACCGGCCGGCCGTGGTGCCGGAGGGAGCCGTCAACTTCGCGTTCATCGGCCAGTTCGCCGAGACCACCAGGGACACCGTCTTCACGACCGAGTACTCGGTACGCACCGGCATGGAGGCCGCGTACCAGCTCCTCGGCATCGAGCGCGGGGTCCCCGAGGTGTTCAACTCGACCTATTGATCAGAAACTCATGGGGTTCACTCGTCGAGGATGTAGCGGACGTGCTGGCCGCCGAAGTATCCGCGCACGATGTGGGGCTGGCGTTGTC
>NZ_JBSGTX010000097.1:0-24452 GCF_053607625.1 Streptomyces sp. NPDC055103 | reverse complement strand
GGGGGAGGGTTTTTGTTTTTTTCCCCCGGCTCGCGCGCCCCCCACCCTCGGGGGGCGCCGCATTAATGACTGGGGCCCCCCCACGTCGTCGGTCGGCGGCGGTCTCAGCGGACCGCTCGCCAGGGTTCGTTCATCGGATCGGTCTGCTGCAGCCCGGCGGCCAGCCGCTCCCACTCCCTGGCGTAGTGGCTCACCACCTCGGTGAGGGCCAGTGCGCAGTGCGGGGGCACAGCGGCCAGCAACTGCTCGCCCGCCGCGAGCCCTTGGGCCTGGCCGTTGAGCCAGCGCAGCAGCGCGCGGCCGCTGTCCGTGAAGCGGATCGAGGGATCGTTGGACAGGACGTCCAGGGCCCGCACGCGGATGCGCGTGGTCCCTCGCGAGGACGGGTCCGGGGGTGGCGGGAGGGAGGCCGGGCCGGAGCACCGCTGGGAGGCCGCGACCACGAGCGTGGTGAGGTACGCGGGGTCCGCGTGAGCGGTGGCCGCGGCCGGCGTCCGCTCGTCCGCGTCGGGGACGGGGACGGGCGCGCAGGACCGCAGTTCCTGTCGGAGGCGGTGCGCGGTACTGACGGAGACGCCGGCCTCCTGGGCCACTTCGCGCAGGGTGGCGCGGGGCCGCTCCGCCAGCAGGGACCGCGCCTTCTCGCGCCGCTCCGGCATGTCCGCCGGGCGGGCCCGGCCGTCCCTGCCCACGCGCGGGAGCGCGGGTTTCGACTGAGGAGAATCCTCAGTCGAACACTTCCCCCGTACGGCCCCTACCGTCTTCGGCGACACCCCTGTGACGGCGGCGATGGCCCGGTCCGACCAGTGGGGATGGGTCGCGAGGATGCGCAGGGCCGCCGCTTTGCGGTCTCCGAGCGTCAGGGGAAGGCCATGGCTGATGTTGGCCTGCACCGACCGCACGAAAAGATCGGGCGACGCGCCCTCGACGTAGTGGACCGCGATGCGGCGTTCCCCGCGCAGGATCACGGCCCGCAGCCGGTGCATGCCGTCGACCACGCGTCCCGTGTCCCGGTGCACGAGGATCGGTTCGAACGCGGCTCCGCTGTCCGCAAGCGCCCGCGCGTGGCCCTCGTCCAGACCCGCCAGCCGGGGCGAGTCCGCCGGCAGCAGGGATTCGACCGGCACTGTGTGAATCGTCGACCGCGATGTGTCAGACAAGTGTTCCACCCCTTCTGCTTGCGGTGCCCCTGCACCGCGTCCGCGGGTACGGCGAGCCCGGCGCGGCGGCAGGGTGGAGTGGTGCGAGTGGACCTCTGCGAGGTACGGGGTGCTGAGGAAGGAGGACGGGCAGGCTCCGGCACACGCTTCGCCTGCCCGGCCTCACACCTTCTCGGCTGCCGCCGCCTCGGGGACGTACCCCCGGTAGGTGGTGTATGAGAACGGGCTCAGCAGCAGCGGAACGTGCAGGTCGCCCGGGTCGCCCGGATAGCGGAGCGAGACGATGACCTCCGCGTACAGGCTGTCCACCGCCCGCTCGGCGAAGTACTCCCCGGTGTCGAAGACCAGCCGGTAGGACCCGTACGGCAGGGCCTGCTCGCACATCGAGCCGATCTTCCCCGCGTTGTCGGTCCGCGAGCGGGCCACGACGGGCCACGAGCCCTGTTCCCGGACGTGCAGGGTGACGGCCAGGTCCGCGACGGGGCAGCCGTTGGTGGAGTCGATGACCCGAACCGAGATGCTCATCGGGTGTCGCCTCCCCGCCGGCACAGGCCCTTCGCCGTCAGCGCTTCCCATGCCATCGACGTCAGCCCCAGATGGTGTCGTCCGTGGTGTAGACGCCCGCGTATCCGGCCAGGGTGTACAGCAGAGCCCACATGTCGATCTCCCCTACGGAAACTCGTGACCCGGAGGTCCGGGTGGATGCCTCCAGTTCTAGTGAGCTCCGTTTTCGTCCGCCTACTGGAACGCTAAGTACTCGCTAAGCGCCCTTTGTCGTGGGGGAGAGAGCGGCGCTCGGGCGAGGGCGCGAGGAAGGGATCGCCTTCACCCGCCGCTGCCTCGGAGCGACCGGGGTGGGGTCGCCTGTCGTCGTGCCTCGATCGTGTGCCGCGGCTACTGGCCGACGGCGCACACCGCGTAGCCGTGGGGGGCGATCACGATCGGGATCTCCTGGTCCGTCTCCCACTCGGCGAACTCGACCGCGATGTACCGGTAGAACGCCCGCATCCCGAGCGTCGTGAAGTACCGGTCGGTCTCCAGGATCAGCCGGAGCGGTCCAGGACCGTCCTCCGGAAAGGAGGGGCGGTCCAGCCGGCCGTCCGTGCCGGTCAGCCCGTGCCACACGGTCTGCCACGCGTCCAGGCCGGGCCGTTCGATGCGGATCAGCAGCCCGTCGACGGGCTGCCCATTGGTTCCATCAGAGACACACACTCCGAGTTTCACGTGACACCGGCCTCATCGATTGCATCCTTTGTGGGACGGAACACCGGATGCGTCCCGTCTGCGAACATCAGCCCCGTCCCAGCCGCGACGGCGCCTTCCTTCCTTCCCGCCGCACGGCGTCCGCTGTCCGGCGGGAGCTTCCCGCCGAGGCGGGCATGATGCCACGCGGCCACAGGAGCCGTGGAGGTTCCGTTCCTGACTGGCCGGTTCTGATGCCGGGCCCGGCATCAGCCCGAGCTCGCCCGCGCGCAGGCGGCGGCCTTGGCCGCGTCGTCGGCGGCCGCGCGGACGTCGCTCATGAGGCGCAGCGTCTGTTCCCGCCACTTGACGGCCCGCATCCGCTCGAAGATGTCGAGTGCCGCGGCGAGGTGCTCCTCGGCCCGCTCGTGGCTTCCCTTGTCCGCGGCCACCTCACCGAGCGAGAGCTGGATCCGGCCGATGGCGAGAACCTCGTGGGCCCGGGTGGCGATCGCCATGGCCTGTTCCAGCATCTCGTAGGCCGCGTCATGACTCCCCTGCCGCGACCGGACGACGGCCAGACCGCGCAGCGCGTAGCACTCCCCCACCGGGTCGCCGACGGAACGGACGGTCTCGAGCCCCCGGGTGAACACGTACTCGGCCTCGGTCACCTCGCCGATCTGCAGATGCGCCTCTCCCAGGCGACACAGGATCTGCGCGCGCACCCGCCGGTTGCCGGACCGCTCCACCGCGGCCAGACCGGCCGCCATGGTCTCCTTGCCCTCCGCGATCAGGCCGCGGTCCAGGTGGATCTGCGCCATGTTGCTCAGCACGTGCGCCTCCGCGGTGGAGTCGTTCACCTCGGAGAGCATCACCAGCGCCTTCTCGTAGCCCGCCATCGCCTCGTCGAGCCGGCCCTGGATCCGGTCGACGAAGGCGAGGTTGCGCAGGGCGAGCGCTCCGCCGTGCACGTCGCCGACCTGGTGGAACAGCTCGCAGGCGAGCCCCAGCCGGCGTCCCGCCTCGTCCAGCTTGTACTCGAACATGTGCAGGGTGCCGAGGGAGTACAGCATCGCCGCCTGACCGCGCCGGTTGTCGTGGTGCCGGGTGACCGCCAGCGCGATCTCGTGCGTCGTGCGCCAGTCGTCGAAGTAGCCGTACATCTCGAAGAGCGTGACCAGCGTCAGCGCCAGGTCCCAGCAGAGCTCGTCGAGACCCGCGCCCGCGGCCTGTCTGACCGCCGTGATGAGACTGGCCCGTTCGTCCTCGAACCACCCGATGGGATCGGCGAGTTCGCGGTCGAGGACCGACTCTTCGAGCGCCAGGCGCGGGGCGTCCCCGTGGATCAGCGTGTGGTCGCCGCCGTAGGCCCGCCGGTGCGCCTCCTCGACCAGCAGCAGCCACGTGCTCAGCACCCGGCCGAGCACGACCGCTCGCTCGGCAGTGCTCTCGTGCGCGGCGAGGCACTCCTGGGAGTAGACCCGCACCAGGTCGTGCAGGCGGTAGCGGGGGCGGCGGCCCTTCACCACCTCGACGTCCACAAGCTGGGCGTCCACGAGGAACTCCAGGGTGTCCTCGGCCTCCGCCACGGCGACGTCCAGCAAAGGGGCCGCGACCCAGCTGGAGAACTCCGCCGCCTCCAGCATGGACAGCCGCCGGAAGAGGCGCTGCGCGTCGGACGGCAGGCCCTGGTAGGCCATGGCGAGGCCGGCCCGGACGCCGACGCCGCCATGGGTCAGCTCGTCCAGGCGCTGGCGTTCGTCACGGAGCCGCGCCACCATCTTGCTCAGGGGCCAGTGCGGCCGGGCGGCGAGCCGCGCCGCCACGATCCGCAGGGCCAGCGCGAGGCTGCCGCACAGCTGTATCAGTTGCAGGGCGCTGGACAGTTCGCTGTGGATCCGCTCGGCGCCGAGGATCCGGCTGAGCAGTTGCAGGGCCTGTTCGGTGGAGAACACGTCGATCTGGACGGAGCTCGCGCCCTCCAGGCCGGCCAGCCGGGACCGGCTCGTGATCACGACCGGACAGTTGGACGATCCGGGCAGCAGCCAGCGCACCTGTTCCTCGTCGATGGCGTCGTCGAGCACGATCAGCATGTGCCGGTCGGCGACGAGGTTCCGGAACAGTTCCGCCCGTTCCTCGATGGTCGACGGCACCGCCGAGCCCGGTATGCCCAGGCAGCGCAGGAAGCGTTCGAGGACGCGGGTCGGCAGGATCGGCTGGGCTGACGGGCCGCGCAGCTTCGCGAACATCTGGCCGTCGGGGAATCGTTTCGCCAAGAAATGCCCGAGGTGCACCGCGAGGGTGGTCTTGCCGACGCCTCCCTTGCCGGTGATCGCGACGATCCGCAGGGCGTACGACGTCTCCGTGGCCTCCTCCAGCGCCGCCGCGAGCGAGGCGAGCAGGTCGTCCCGTCCGCTGAAGTCGGCGATCGCGCCGGGCAGCAGGCGGGGCACCGCCGGGGGCTCGACGGCCGTCACGGCCGCCGTCGACGCCGCCGGTGGCTGTACGGGCGGTGCCGGTGCCGGTGCCGGCGGCGGGGCCGCGGGTGCCGTGGGCATCGCCGGCGCCGTCGGTACCGTCCGCGCCGCGGGCGGCGTGCTCACCGGAGGGGAGCCGTCCAGCCGGCCGGCCAGAATCGCCTCCTGCAGTCGGCGGAGCTCCTCCCCCGGCTCGATGCCGAGTTCGTCGATCAGCTCGCGCCGACCACGCCGGTACACCTCCAGGGCCTCGGCCTGGCGGCCCGACCGGGCCAGCGCCACCATGAGCTGGGCGCGCAGGCGTTCACGCAGCGGGTTCTGCATGACCAGGTCGATCAGCCGCGCCACGAGCTGCTGGTGGAGGCCGAGGGCCAGCCGCGCGTCCGCCCACTGCTCCACGACGTCGAGCCGCTGTTCGTCGAGCCGCGCCGCGGGAGCCTGAAGCGCCGTGCTGGTGGTGCCACCGCCGAAACAGGAGGATCCGCGCCAGAGCCCGAGCGCGGATCCGAAGGCGGCCGCCGCCTCGTCGAAGCGCCCGGCGTCCGCGGCGGCACGTCCGGCCGCCGCGGCCCGCTCGAAGACCTGGAGGTCCAGCTCGTCTTCCCCGACCTCGGCGAGGTATCCGGGCGACCTGGTCTGGATGACGTCGGGCAGGCCGACTTTCGCCATGCTGGCGCGGACGATGGAGACGCAGATCTGGATCTGGGCCCGCGCGGTGGGTGGCGGGGCCGTGCCCCAGACCGCGTCGACGAGCCTGCCCATCGGAACGATCCGATTGGGCTCAAGGAGCAGTACCGCCAAAACGATTCGCTGGCGCTCGGCGGTGATCAGCGCTGGGCCACCGGGGCCGACGACTTCCAATGGCCCGAGTAATCGAAAGCGCATGACCGCCCTTCACATCCCCGCCATAGATTCCGCCGGTCAGCTACGCACCCTCATCATATCTACCTAACCTCGAACAGGTCTGTCCAGAGAGCGGTGATTCTCAAGTGGCGGGGGAATCACGTCAAGAGGCGATGTGATGACTCACGGCGGAAGCCGAGAACGCGGTTGAGCCACGTGGCCGGAATTCCGAAGGCGGGACGGGAGCCACTCACCGCCGCCGCGCGTCGGTGAGGTCTCCCCTCGTCGCTCCGCCCAGCAGGGAGGGGAGGTCCGCCCGTCGGCTGATACGGAGCTTCCGGTACGTGCGGGTCAGGTGCTGCTCCACCGTGCTGACCGTGACGTGCAGTCCCTCGGCGATCTCCCGGTTGGAACAGCCGACCGCGGCCATCGCGGCGACCCGCCGCTCCGCCTCGGTGAGCCCGTCACCGCCGGCGTCCGGTGCCGGCACCGCGGCGGAGCTCTCCACCACCAGGCCCCGGACCAGTGCCTCGGCGTGGCAGTCGGCGGCCACGATGACCGCGCGCCGCTCGGCCGCCGCGGCACGCCGGAACTCGCCCAGGGTCCGGTAGGCCCGCGCCAGATCGGCGAAGGCCAGGGCGAGTTCGTACCGGTCGCCGTCGTCGGACTGCAGCAGTTCGGCCGCCTGGCGCAGCAGCGTCGGCCGGTGCCTCGGCGCGCCGGCTCCGGCCAGGACCCTGGTCGCGGTGCCGCGGACCCGGTTCGGCATCACGGTGAACTTCGCCGACTGCTCCTCGAGTATCCGCTTGGCTTCGTCCGGGCGGCCCAGGCCCAGGTACACCTCGGCCACATCGGTGCGCCACGGGATCAGACCCGGTGTGTCCATCCCCCATCGGCAGAGCGTGGCACCGCACCGGAGCAGGTCCTCCAGCGCCATCTCCAGGTGGCCGGTGGCGAGTCCGAACCGCGCCCGCGCGTACTGGTAGTGCACGCCGTAACGGGTGTCGGCCATCGCCTCGGGAACGCGGTGGGCCAGGTGGGCCTGTGCCTCGTCGTAGCGGCCCATCGCGGTGGTGGCCAGGATCAGTGTGCTCAGCGGCGCGCCGACGGTCACGCCCCAGCTGATCGCCGGCAGGGTGGCGAGCGCTTCGCTCGCGTACCGCCGGGCGTCGGTCAGGTCACCTCGGCGCAGGGCGATCTCGGCACGCACCGCGCCGAGCCGCGCCCGTCGGCTCGGTGTGTGCCGCGTCTGCATGCGGTCCAGGAACAGATCGCACCAGGCCGTCGCCCGCTCGGCCCGTCCGCTGTACGCGAGGGCGAGGAGGGCGCTCTCGACCGTCTCGGTGGACAGCTCCTCCGGCCGGGTGCCGTGCAGCACGCGCTGCGCCACGCTGACGGCCTCCGGATGGGGTCCCTCGCTGACGACGGCGGCCAGTGCGGAGACCGCCTGCAACCGGCGGTCGGCGCTCACCGAGTGCGTGGGGGGACGTCCGCCGGTGGGCCGCGGACCGAGCGCGGCCAGGAAGGACGGGTAGGTGTGCCGCAGCCGGCGCCGGGTGATCTGCAGCTCGGTGGCCGCCTCCGGGTCGGTCGCCTGTCCGGCTCCCGCCAGGTGGCCGAGGACTTCCTGGGCCTGTTCGAACCGGCCGTGCCAGAGCAGCGCCCTGGCCAGTGTGAGCGCGTCGGCACCGCGGAGGCTGCCCTTGCGCATCGCCTCGACGAGTTCGCCGAGCCGGCCGCTGGACACCCCGGGGTTGATGCTCCACTCGGCGCGTATCAGGGCGGCGGTGATCCGTGCCCGGCGGAGCGGGTCCGCGCAGATCAGCCGGGCCAGCCGGAGGCGGTCGACGGCGCGGCCGGCCGCGCCGTCGCGCAGGGCGTGCGCCGCGGCGTCCTCCAGCGCGGGCAGCGCCCACGGCTCGGCAAGGACGCCCTCGTCCCCCCGTACGCCTCCGTCCCCCGGCACCGCGCCGCCGGCCGGCGCTCCGGCGTGGAGCAGGTGGTCGGCGATCACGACGGTCCCGGCTCCGCGCTCGTGGGCGAGGACCGCCGCGCGGGCGTGCAGGCGGGCCAGCTCGTCGGCCTCGATCGCGCCGACCACCGCGGCGCGGGCCGCCTCGTGCCGGAACCCGTCCATGGTGAGCAGGCCGCCGGCGATCAACGCGTGCACGGCCTCCGTGGTCCGGGCCGGGCTCAGGTCCACCAGGCGGTCCAGGTGGTCCAGTTCGCCGAGGACCACGTAGCCGTTGAGCACCCGGACCATGTCCGGGCAGCCGCGGCGCAGGCAGGACAGGACGGCCTCGCGGAAGCGCGGACCGGCCTCTCCACCGCCCAGGTGGTCGCGGACCAGCGCCTCGACAAGCAGCGGGTTGCCTCCGCTGTAGGCGTGCCAGTCGGCGGACCGCTCGTCGGCGGTCATCTCGCCGAGGTGCTGGGCTATCAGTTGCCGCACGCCCGCCGGGGAGACCTGGGTGACCTCGACGCGGTGGCAGTTGGGCTGGCGCATCAGGTCGGCGCCGAAGCGGAAGTCGGTGTCGCAGCCGTGCCCGCTGTGGGTGAACACCGCGAGCACCCGGGCGCTGTTCAGCCGCCGGGCCAGGTAGGCCAGGCACGTCAGCGAGGCCTGGTCGGCCTGCTCCACGTCGTCGACGGCGATGTACAGGGGGCAGCGTTCGGCCAGTTCCAGCAGGACGGTGCAGAGCCCGTGCACGATGCCGTCGTCCAGCTGCTCGCCGGCGCCCTCGCACCGGGCCGTGCGGACGCCCTCGTCGATCAGGGTCACGGCCCGCGCCCGGTCCTCGGCGTCCAGCGGCGCGTCGTCCACCAGCTGCCGCATCACCCCGAGGGTCAGGTGCCGCTCGTCACCGGATCCCAGCGCCGACAGCGGAAGCATTCCCAGGCTCAGGGCGCGGTCGACGAAGTGGTGCACCAGTACGCTCTTGCCCGCCGCCACCGGTCCGGAGACCAGTACGGCGCGTCCGTGTCCGTCCCGTGCCTGTTCGGCCAGCGCGGACAGTCTCGCCAACGACGCTTCGCGCTCCACCAGTTCCACCGCGAACTCCTCCCATGGGTCGGTGAGAAAGAGGGAAAGCCATTCCTCGGCCAGGCAGTAGGTCGTGGCCCATGCTTCCCGTCCGGCTCATCGACCGGCTATCAGCGCGCTATCGGCCACCACGGCGGCCGAATGCGGAGGGAGTCGCCGCGGAACGCGACCAGGGATCACGCGACCGGGCCGCGTGATCCCTGGCTTTCCGGGGCGGGGTGCGTCAGCCGGTCCGGCGCATCGCCTCGACAAGGCTCTTGGGGCGCATGTCGACCCAGTGTTCGTTCACGTAGTCCAGGCACTCCTGCCGGGTCGTGCTCGGCAGGGCGACGGTCCAGCCGGCCGGGACCTCGGCGAAATCCGGCCAAAGGGAATACTGCTCCTCCGCATTGACCAGAACGCGGTATGCGGAATTCTCATCCTCGAACGGATTGCTCATGAGTCAACGCACTCCTTTATTGCCATCGAAACAAAGAGCCGCCCGCATTCTGGTCGCACGGCAAACTCCTGACAACCCCTACACACCCGTACGCGAGGCGGTGAGCCGTTCATCGGGCTCTCATCGCGGTGAGGACGGCGTCCACCGCGGCGACGCCCTTGTCCAGTTCGTCGAGCCCGACGGTCAGTGCCGGGCGGAACCGTACGGCGCTCGCCCCGCCGGGCAGCAGCAGCACCCGGTGACCGCGGCGCAACCGGTCCAGGACCTCGTCGCGCAGCGCCGGGTCCGGCAGGTCGAACGCCCACATCAGGCCCAGGCCGCGGACGTCGCGCACCAGCGTCGGGTGGGCGGCGGCCAGGTCGGCGAGCAGCCGGCCCAGATGCGCGCCCCTGGTCTCGGCTGCCGCGACCAGGCCGTCCCGCTCGACGATCTCCAGGATCCGGGTGGCCCGCACCATGTCCGCGGTGTTGCCGCCCCAGGTGGAACCGAGCCGGTCCGGCACGGCCAGGGCGCCCTCGGGTACCTGGTCGACCCGGCCGCCCGCCATCAGACCGCACACCTGGGTCTTCTTGCCGAAGGCCACCACGTCGGGTTCGAGCCCGAGCCGCTGGTACGCCCACGGCGCGCCGGACATGCCGCAGCCGGTCTGCACCTCGTCGAGCACGAACAGCACGTCGTACTCGTGGCACAGGTCCTGCATGCGCAGCAGGAACTCCCGGCCGAGGTGCCGGTCGCCGCCGGCCCCCTGGATCGGCTCGGCGACGAAGCAGGCGATCCGGTCGCCGCGCTCGGCCAGGTGCCGTCGCGCGACCTCGACCGCTTCTCGTGCGGCGCCGGGCCGGGGCACGGGGACGCGCGGCCATGTCCAGCCGGGATACCGCGCGGTCACCGTCGGGGAGGTGTTCGTCAGGCTCAGCGTGTAGCCGCTGCGGCCGTGGAAGGCGCTCTCCATGTGGAGGACTTCGAGGGGCACCGTCGGGTCGTGCCGCGGTCGCTGTGCCCGCCAGTCGAAGGCCACCTTCAGCGCGTTCTCGACCGCCAGGGCGCCGCCGTCGATGAAGAACAGGTGCGGGAGCCTCGGGTCGCCGAGCACGCGGCTGAACGTCGCCGTGAACCGCGCGTACTGCGCGGTGTAGATGTCGGAGTTGGTGACCTTGTGCAGCGCGGCCCGGGTGAGTTCGGCCAGGAACGCCGGGTCGCCCGCCATGTCGGGGTGGTTCATGCCCAGGGGCAGTGAGCCGTAGAACGTGAGCAGGTCCAGGTACTCCTCGCCACCGCGCGCGTCGACCAGCGTGCTGCCGCGGCTGCGGTCCAGGTCCAGTACCAGGTCCAGGCCGTCCATCAGGACGTGCCGGGACAGCTCCTTCAGGGCGTTGTCCGCCGTGATCTCCATGTCACACCTCGTCGTGCCGATAGTGCCGCAGATCGAGTTCGTCCAGGCTGGGCAGCACCGTGTCGGCGCCGGCCAGGTCGGGCGCCTGCGCCGGGTCCCAGGGGACGGCCACGCAGCGCAGCCCGGCGGCCCGGGCCGCGCGGACGCCTCGCGGGGAGTCCTCGACGGCGAGCGCGTCGTCGGCACCGACCCCGGCGCGTTCCAGCGCGAGGAGGTACAGGTCCGGTTCCGGTTTGTGCCGGTCGGTGTCGTCGCCGGTGACCAGGAAGGCGAAGCGGTCCCGCAGCCCGAGCCGCCGCAGGTGCTCCTCCACCCAGGCGGCCGGGCTGCTGGACACGATCGCGGCGCCCTCGGCGGTGCGCAGCAGCCGGTCCACGCCGGGGCGGGCCGGCGCGGCGGCGCACCGGTCTGTCCGCCGCCGCCGCTGCCAGGTCCACTCGTGGTCCCCGACCGGCCGGCCCAGCCGGGTGGCCAGGTCGTCGAGGGCGATCCGGGCGCCGGCGGAGTTGCCGAGCATCCCGGCCCGTACCTCGGCGGTCAGGGGCACCCCGAGCCGGTCGTACAGGTCCTGCCAGGCCAGCAGCGCGGCCCGTTCGGTGTCGCAGACCACTCCGTCGAAGTCCAGGAGCAGGAACGGCCGCTCGGGCATCAGTGGCTCACCGGTCCTCGGTCGACGGCGGTGAGGCGGGCGCAGTACCGGGTGAGGGAGTCGCTCCAGTGGGGCATCGCGTGGACGAAGGCGGCCGCGCGGGTGCTGTCCAGGCGCGAGTCGCGCGGCCGGCCGCCGACGAAGCCGGCGTCGTCCATGGACATCGGCACCGGGTGGGCGGTGCCGAGCCGTTCGGCGAGGGCCATGCCGACCTGGTACCAGCTGGCCCGGCCCCGGTTGGCGATGTGCAGCAGGCCGCGGACGGCCAGGGCGCCGGGCAGCAGCCGTACCAGCGCGGACGCCAGGTCGGGGAGATAGGTGGGACTGCTGAACTGGTCGTCGATCAGGCGGGGCCGGCCGCCGGCGAGGAACTCCCGCACGGCGGCGAGCACCTGGTCCAGGGCCGGGTCGGTGCCGCCGTACAGCCAGGACGTGCGCACCACGAGGTGGTCGGGCACGGCCTCGACGATCCGCTCGCCGGCCAGTTTGCTCAGGCCGTAGACGCTGACCGGGGCGGGTACGTCGTCCTCGTTGTACCCGGCGGGACCGGGTGCCCGGCCGTCGAAGACGTAGTCGCTGGAGAGGTAGATCAGTCGGCTGCCCTGGCGTCGGCAGGCTTCCGCGACGTGATGGGTGCCGCCGACGTTGACCCGCAGGGCCAGCGCCGGGTCCCGTTCGCAGGAGTCGACGACGGCGTTCGCGGCGGTGTGCACCACCACGTCGGGCCGGAAGTCGGCGATGGAGTCCCGGACGGCGGCCTCGTCGCCGATGTCGAAGTCGGCGAGGGAGACGCCGAGGACGGGCCAGTCGGCGGTCTCCGGCCGCGTCGCGAGCTCGTGGCGCAGCGCGGTGCCCAGCATCCCGTCGGCGCCGGTGAGGTAGACGCGCATCACAGGTGTCCGAACTCGGCGATCAGTTCGGCGACCGACAGGCCGGAGCTGATCTTCTCGCGGATCACCCGCTCCCTGTCGATGTTCATCCGCGTGCGGTCGAGTACGGTCTCCGCCTCGTCCCGCGGCACGACCGCGATGCCGTTCTCGTCGGCGACGAGGATGTCCCCGGGGTTGATGACCTGGCCGTCGATCACCACCGGCACGTTCACCTGGACCGGCTCGGTGCGGTCGTGCACGGCGGTCGGGGAGGGCCTCGGGACGGTGCTGCGGTACCAGACCGGGAAGTCCAGGTCGCGGATCTCGTCGACGTCGCGGATGGCGCCGTCGACGATGCCGGCGGCGAGACCGATCTGCCGGGACAGGGTGGACATCAGGCCGCCCCACATCGCGGTGCGGGTGGTGCCGTGGCAGGCGACGACGACCACGTCGCCAGGCTGGGCCCGGGCCAGCACCGGCATGCAGTCGACCAGGTCGTCGATCGAGAGGCTGACGGTGAGGGCCGGCCCGGCGATCTTGTGGTGGTGCTTCACCGGCAGCAGCCCGCCGATCGCGCCGACGCGCCGGCGCGCGTCGGTGACCAGGCAGCTGGGGCTGTACTCGGCGAGCACCGCGCGGAAGCCCTCGACGATCTCCTCGGGCGGACGGTTCAGTTCGTTGCGGACGGTTTCCACGATGTCTCTCCTGTCGGTGGGGTGGTACGCGTACGGTCCAGGACGTCCGCGCCGATGAGTCGTGCCAGGTGCGCCGCGTCCATGCCGTGCGCGGCGAGCACTTCGGCGTCGGTGCCGCAGCGGGGTACGTCGGTGAGGCCGACGCCGCGGAAGGCGGCCCCGTCCCAGGCGCCGGTCTCGAGGAGTTGCCGGGCGATCAGGTCGGCCTGGCCCCCGCTGCTGTACTGGTGCTCGACGACGAACACGTGCCGGACGCCGGTCAACAGCTCGGCCAGCCACTCCGGGTCGACCCGGTTGTGCCAGGGCAGGTCCACCACGGTCAGCTCGATGCCCTGGGCGGTGAGCAGGTCGGCGGCGGCGAGGAGTTGTGCGAGGACCACCGGGCCCGCGCCGAACGCGACCGCTCGGCCGCCGGCCCGCAGGATCCGGCCCTGGCCGACCACGAGGGGCGCGGGCGGCAGTTCCGCCAGTTCGGCGGGGACCAGCTGGCTGGACAGCCGCAGGTAGACGCTTTCCTGGGTGGTGCGGCAGTAGCTCAGGGCGGCGGCCAGCTCGGCGGGGTGGGAGGGTTCCAGGATCGTCAGACCGGGGACGGCGCTCAGCGCCGACACGTCGCGGACCGCCTGGTGCGAGTGGCCCGGCCCGGCGGGCAGCAGCCCGGCGAGCGAGCCGACGTAGACCACCGGCCGTCGTTCGGTGGCGTTGTTGTAGATGTGCTCGTTGGGCCGCGCGTGCAGGAAGCAGGAGAACGAGTGCACGAACGGCCGCAGACCGCCCGCCGCGAGGCCGCTCGCCATCGAGACCATGTCCTGCTCCGCGATGCCGCATTCGACGAACCGGTCCGGGTGGGCCTCACGGAAGGGGATCAGGCCGGTGTCGAGCACCAGGTCGCCGTCGAGGGCCACGATCCGCGGATCGTCGTGCGCCGCCTCGGTGAGCAGCCGGCCGTACAGTTCGGGCAGCCGCACCCCGTCCGGTTTCACCGGCAGGTCGAGGGTGCGCTCGACCGTCCGGAGCTCCGGCAGGCCGCGTCGGCGGAGTATCTCGTCGGCGGTGTCGAGCAGTTCCTTGTACGCGGAGCCGTAGTCCTCGGGGCTCGGCGCGCCGCTGTGGTGGCGGTAGCGCCATTCGCCGGGTGCCATCGAGGTCGCGGCGAACGTGGGACAGCCGCTGCCCTTCACCGTGTCCGCGATGATCACGACGGGCTGCCCCGGGTGGTCCGCGGCGCGGCGGGTGAACGCCTCGTGCAGCTGCCGGGGGTCGTGCCCGTCGCAGCGCAGCACGCCCCAGCCCGCGGCGGTGAACTTGCCGGTCAGGTCGCCGAGGTCGCTGACGTCGGTGACGTACGTGTCGGACTGCAGGCGGTTGTGGTCGACGACCACGGTCAGTTCGCCCATCCCGTACCGCGCGGCGCTGGGCAGCGCCTCCCAGTTCTGGCCCTCCTGCAGCTCGCCGTCCCCGGTCATCACCACGACCCGGGAGGCCCGGCCGGACAGGCGGTGGGCGAGGATCAGGCCCTTGGCCTTGGAGATGCCCATGCCCAGGGAACCGGTGTTGAAGGGCATTCCGGGGGTGCCGACGTCCGGGTGTCCGGGCAGTCCGTCGATCCGCCGCAGCCGGTGCAGGAGGTCCTCGTCCAGGTGTCCGAGGCCGATCATCGCGGCGTACAGTCCGGGCGCGTCGTGCCCCTTCGACGAGAAGTACACGTCGCCGTCGGCTTCGAAGGGCCTGTCGAGCTCCTCGAGCACCAGCCAGCTGACCACGTCGGCGGCGCTGAAGCTGGAGCCGATGTGTCCCGAGCCGGCACGCGCGATCATGTAGAGGGTGTTGATCCGGGACATCGCCGAGAAGGCGAGGGCCCGTTCGTACCGGTCGTCGACGTGACCCAGGACCCGCGCGAACTCGGCGCGCGGTATCCAGGCCAAGGACCTGTCCATGGCTTCTCCTCGTGGATGGTTCGGTGTCACCAGCAGCTGAACCCGCCGTCCACGGCGAGTTCGGTGCCGGTGACGTAGCGGCTCAGGTCGGACGCGAGGAACAGCAGCGGTCCGGTCAGGTCCTCGGTGCGGGCCATGCGCCGCAGTGGTACGCGGGCGTCGAACTTCTCCCGGAACACCGGGTCCTGGGAGCCCAGGACCCCGCCGGGCGACAGGGTGTTGACCCGCACCCCGGCCGGACCCCAGAGCGCCGCGAGGTAGCGGGACAGCGCGGCGACGCCGGCCTTGGACATGCCGTACGCGGGCGGTTTCAGGAACGGCGGGTCCATCGGGAGGTGCTCGTACATCCGCGGGTCGGGCGCGAGGCGGCCGTACATCGAGCCGATGTTGACGATGGATCCGCCGCCGTGCCGGACCATCCGCGACCCGAACACCTGGCACATGCGCAGCGTCCCCTGGGCGTTGACCGCGAGCACACCGCCGGACACCTCGTCCGGGATGTCCTCGAAGCGCCAGCCGGCGCCGTCGGCGGACGGCGGGCTGTCGACACCGGCGTTGTTGACCAGGATGGTCGGCTCGCCGGCCCGTTCGAGACAGTCGTCGAGCGCACGGCGCAGGCTGCCGGTGTCGGTGACGTCCGCGACCAGCGCCGTGAACCGCTTCGGGTCGTGCCGGTCCAGCACCGCCGACAGGTCCGGTCCTCGGGTGTCCCGTACGTCCAGGCCCACCACGTCGGCACCGGCGCCCAGCAGGGCGTCGACCCACACCGGGCCGAGCCGTCCGCAGACACCGGTCACGACGGCGACCGATCCGGTCAGGTCAATCGCGGCCGGCATCGCCGTCCACCAGGTCGTCCAGGGTGATGTCGGCGTCGGCCGCCAGCGGCCTGCCGAGGTGGCGGCCCACCACGTCGGCGAGCCGGTCGGGCGTCAGTCCGTCGCCCGGCGACTTGATCGCCACGTCCTCCAGGGTGAGGCGGTGCCCGGCCGGCAGGTCCCGGTGGGCGACCAGCTTCTTGCCCATCTTGGTGATCGCGGGCCGTTCGGCCGGCAGGACCCGCTTGTCCCCGCTACCGAGTGAGCGCCGTACCCGGCGCAGGCCGTCGACCAGTTCGGCGATGTCCTGCTGCTCCAGCGAGAACTTGTGGTCGCTGCCGGGCCGGGTGCGGTCGAGGGTGACGTGCTTCTCCACCACCCGGGCGCCGAGCGCGTACGCGGTCCAGGCGGCCTGCGGGCCGAGGTCGTGCCCGGAGAAGCCGACCACCGTGTCCGGGAACTCGGCCCGGTAGGTGGCGATGACCGCGAGGTTCAGCTCCTCCGGCTCGGCCGGGTACGTCGCCGTGCACTGGAGCAGGGCGAGGTCCGGGTTGATCGGCAGGACGGTGCCGCAGGCGCGCCGCACCGACTCCATGTCGGCGCCGCCGGTGCTCACGATCAGCGGCTTGCCCGCCTTCGCCGCGTAGGCGAGGAGGGGGGTGTTCCTGATGTCCCCGGACGCGATCTTGATCGCGGGGACGCCGAGCTCGGCCAGGAAGTCCACGCTGGCGAAGTCGAAGGCGGTCGCCATGAAGTCGACACCCAGTTCGGCCGACAGCTGCTGGAGATGCGTGTACTCCTGGGTGCCGAACTCCAGGAACTCGCGGTGCGCTCCGTACGTCGGGCCGAAGCTGTTGCGGCCGGGGTACGGGGAGTCGTACATCGCCCTGGTGTAGAGCAGGCGGTTGTTCCGCTTCTGCAGCTTGACCGCACTTGCCCCGGCGGCGGCCGCCTGGCGGACCAGCTCCTCCGCCTTGCCCAGATCGCCCTCGTGGTTGTGGCCGATCTCCGCGATCACATAGGCGTCGGTGTCGTCGGAGATCGTCCGATCGTTTACCGTCAGCGCTCTCATGGTGCTCAGGTCCTTTCCAGAAGATCGGTAACCAGCGAAGCGAACCGGTCCAGACCGAGGTCGATCTCCTCCGGCGTGAGCGAGCTGCAGGACAGGCGCAGCTGCCGCTGTCCGCCCCCCGCCGCGTAGAAGTGGTGCATCGGCGTCCAGATGACCTTGTGCCGCTGGGCCGAGTGGGCGAGCAGGTCGTCGTCGGCGACGAACGGCACCGTGACGACCAGGAAGAATCCGCCGTCCGGTCGGTTCCAGGTGACCGGCGACGGTGCCGGGAACCGTGCGGCGAGCCCGTCGAGCAGGTGCCGCAGCCGCTGCCCGTACCGCGCGGTGGCGTCACGGTTCGCCTCGCGGAGCGCGAAGCCGCTCTCCAGCAGCTTGCCGCCGATGACGGCCTGCGCGATCGGCGGGGTGTTGACCGTGATCATGCTCTTGATCTTCGAGAGCTCGTCGGCGAGGGTCCCGAGGACCTCTCCGTCCCGGACGACCGGCTGGTCCGCCACCACGTACCCGATGCGTGCGCCGGGGAGGGCGGTCTTGGCGTACGAGCCGAGGTAGACGACCCGATGGCCGGTGTCCAGCGACTTGAGCGTCGGTTTCGGGGGCGCTCCGTCGCCGAAGAAGCCGTACGGGTTGTCCTCGATGATCAGGATGTCCAGCTCGGCGGCCAGGTCGAGGAGCCGGCGCCGGCCCGGTACGTCGAGACTGAGTCCGGTCGGATTGGCGAAGTCGGGCACCAGATAGCAGGCCCGGGGCCGCAGACCGGCCTCGCGGGCGCCCCGCACCTTGGCCGCCAGGTCGTCCAGGTCGATGCCGCCGGTGCCGCTGTCGACGGGCACGACCGGCAGGTCGACCAGACGGGCCGCGCCGGTGATGCCCACGTAGGCCGGTGAGGTGGCCAGGAGCACGTCGCGGTCATCGGCGCGCAGCGCGCGCAAGGTCAGGACCATGGCCTCCTGGCAGCCGACGGTCACCAGGATCGACTCGGGGTCGACGTGGATGTTCTCGTCGGTCGCGAGGTTGCGGGCCACCAGGTCCTGGATCACGCCCTTCGTCCGGCCGTACTGGTAGAGCCGGTTGCGGGCCGCTTCCGCGCCCCGGGCCGTGCCCTCGGTGACGTGTTCGGTCCACGTCCGCAGATACCGGTGGACGTCCTCGATCGAGAAGGCGCCCGGGTCCGGCCGGCCGGGTGCGAAGGAGACCGCGTCCGGGTAGCGGTCGGACACCTCGTTCAGCAGGTTCATCGACAGCAGCGCCGGATCGGACAGCGAGCCGTGCAGGTCGGCCAGGTCCAGCACCGTCCCGGGCCGCGCAGGCCGGGCCGCCGAGGCGGGGGGCGACTCGGTCATGACTCCTCCCGCGCGTACGTTCCTGACCAGCGCACGCCCAGCCACCCGGCGGCGGCCACGTTCGGCGCCCCGGCGAGGGCCATCGCCCCTTCGAGTTCGGCGCGCAGCAGCTCCAGTACCCCGGTCACGCCCGCCTCGCCGCCGGCGGCCAGTCCCCACAGGACCGGTCGGCCGAGGAGGACCCCGGTCGCGCCGAGGGCCAGCGCGCGCAGCACGTCGGTGCCGCTGCGCACACCGCTGTCGAGGAGCAGCTCGCACGCGTCGCCGACCTCGTCCCGGATCGCCGGCAGGGCCAGGAGGCTGGGCACGGCGCCGTCCAGTTGCCGACCGCCGTGGTTGGACACCACGAGGCCGTCCACACCGAGGTCCACCGCGCGCCGCGCGTCCGCCGGGTCGAGAACTCCCTTGAGCACCAACGGCAGTCGTGTCCGCCGCCGCAGCCGGTCGACGTCGGCCCAGGACAGGGTGGGGTCGATCACCGCGGCCGCGTGGCCGCCGACGCTCTGCCCGCCGCCGTGCTGGGTGTCGGGCAGGTTCACGGGTGCGGCATGCGCCGGTACGGCGAACCCGTTGCGCAGATCGCGGAGTCGCCGGCCCATGAACGGTACGTCCACGGTGAGGACCAGGGCGCGGGCGCCGAGCCGCTCGGCCTCGTCGATCAGCCACTCGGTGCGGGCGCGGTCGCGGAGCCAGTACAGCTGGAAGAGCAGGGGGCCGCCGGCGGCGGACAGCTCGTCGAGCGGACGGCCGGCCAGGGTCGACGCCGTGAAGGGGATGCCGGCCGCGGCCGCCGCGCGGGCCACCGCCGGTTCGCCGTCCGGGTGCACCACCGAGTGGAACGCCATCGGGGCCACCGCGACGGGCATCGACGCCGGCGCCCCCAGCAGGGTGGTCGTGGTGTCGGCGGCGGCCACCCCGGACAGCACGCGTGGGACGAGGTGACACCGGTCGAACGCGGCCCGGTTGGCGTTCAGCGTCGACTCGTCGCCACTTCCGCCGGCCACGAAGTCGTACACGTCGGGCGCGAGCACGGCGCGGGCCCGGTCCTCGGCGTCGGCGAGGGTGAGCGGATCCGTCGCCAGGACGGCCGGTCCGCTCGTCACGCCAGGTCCTGTCGCTCGACCGCCTCGTACAGCTTGCGGATGTTGTTGCTGCCGAACGTGGTCGCGCCCCGGCGTTCGATGATCTCCATGAAGTGGGTGCGGCGGGGATGCTCGGAGCGGGTGAAGATCTGGAACAGCTCGCCGTCGTGGTCCCGGTCGGCGAGCACGCTGTACTTGCGCAGCTCCTCGACCGGATGGGCGGACGCCCCGAGCCGCTCCTCGAGGTCCTCGTAGTACGAGTCCGGCGTGGCGAGGAACCGCACGCCGGCGGTGCCGAGGTCGGCCACCGCGTCGACGATGTCCGGTACGGCGAACGCCAGGTGCTGCACACCGCCGCCGCCGTGCTTGGTCAGGAAGTCGTCGATCTGGCCCGGGGCGGCGCCGGTCATGGGCTGCAGCAGCGTCAGCGTCACCAGCCCGTTCGGGCTCTGCACCACCTTGGACTGCATGGCCTGTGCGCCGACGTGGATATCCTCCTCGAAGACCACCTCCCAGCCCAGCTTCCGCCGGTAGAACGCGATGGTCGGATCCAGTTGGCCGTTCTCCAGGCAGACCGCGATGTGGTCGACGCACAGCAGGTGACGCCGGCCCGGCACGGTGACGGCCGTGGTTCCCGTGGTCTCCTCGGTGCTCACCGGTGCGATACCGGGCAGCGACCAGGGTTCGCCGGCGGGCCGGCTCACGAAGGTGTGCGTCACGTCGCCGAAGGCGTCGAGCACCGTGCGGTCCGGGGCTGCCACCCGCAGGGCGATGTCGCTCACGCCGTCGCCGTGGCGGGCGATGAACCGGGCGGCCGGATGGTCGTCGGTGCGGCCCTCCAGCAGGACCAGGACGACGTCCCGCTGCCGTACGGCCACGGCGGCGAACTCCGGGGTGTCGCCGGCGGCGATCACCTCGAAGCCGTAGCGGTCGACGAACTCGGCGGCACGGGCGTGGGCGTCACCGACGGAGATGGTGATGTGGTCGATCCCGGCGTCAACTGCGTGCTGATTTCTGGTCTGGGGTGCGGACGACACGAATTCCCCCAAGGCTCGATAATCGGTTTCAACGGCGGGAGCAAGAATTGTCAGATCCCGGTACCGCGACGAAAAAACGCTACGGACGGGCCCGGAAGAATGTCAATGCAGCCCGCCTCGACCCGCTCAACACTGCGGAACACACGGCCTCTTACCTGGGTGCCGGGGTATCCGCTATGGGGTTCATAGGGGTTGCGCACGCCACCGTGACAGGTGAATATGCGTGCGGTCGGAGCTGCGGACAAGGAGCGGTACGTGCTGATTCACCAAGTACTCGACAAGTGCGCGGCAGAATACGGCGACCATATTGCGCTGATTGACGACGAAGGACCGGTCACCTATTCCCGACTTGTTTCGGCGGCCGACGCGTATGCCGCCGCTCTGGTCGAGGCGGGGGTGGGACCGGGTTCCCTGGTGCCGGTCCGCGTCACCCGCTCGGCCAGGATGGTGACCCTGCTGCTGGCCGTGCTGAAGACGGGTGCGGCCTACTGCCCCATCGACGTGAAGTGGCCGGACGAGCGGGTCCGGGAACTCCTGCGCCTGCTGCGGGCACCGCTGTTCGTCACGGACACTCCGCTCGCCGGCGCTCCCTGCTGGACCCCACCGTCGGCACCCGCGCCCGGCGCTCCGAAGGTCCGGGCGGACATCGGGCCGGACGGCCCGGCCTGTGTCTTCTTCACCTCCGGCAGCACCGGCACCCCCAAGGGGGTGGTGACTCCGCACCGGGCCGTGCTGCGGCTCTTCGCCGGCGGCCCCCTGGCGGCCTTCGGCCCCGGGCGGGTGCTGCCGCAGCTCGCCCCGGTCGGCTGGGACGCCTGCGGCCTTGAGCTGTGGGGCATGCTGTGCCGCGGCGGCACCGTGGTGCTGCCGGACGAGGACCATCTGCTGCCGGACGCCCTGCGCGACCTGGTCGCACGCCACGGCGTGAACACCCTCGTCCTGGTCGCGTCCGTGGTGAACCTGCTGGTCCGGCTGGACCCCGACTGCTTCCGCGGGATCGACCTGATGTTCATCGGCGGTGAACGGCTGGCGCCCGAGCCGGTACGCGCACTGCTGCTGCGGCACCCGGACACGACCGTCCACAACTGCTACGGCCCGGTGGAGAGTTTCGCCTTCGCCACCATGCACCGCATCCGGCCCGAGGACTGCGACCGGCCGCACGGCGTGCCCATCGGGCGGCCGGTGCCCGGCACGGAGGTCCATCTGATCGACGGCGAACTGTGCGTGGCGGGCGCGGGGCTGGCTCAGGGATACCTGCGCGACCCGGAACGCACCGCCGAGCGGTTCGTCACCGTCGACGTCCACGGTGTGCCGACGCGGGTCTACCGCACCGGTGACCGCGCGCTCCGCGACGCCGAGGGGGTGCTGCACTTCCTGGGCCGCGCCGACCGGCAGGTGAAGATCCGCGGATACCGGGTGGAGCTGGGCGAGGTCGAGAGCCACACCGCGGACCGTGCCGGTGTGCGCGACTGCGTGGCGGTGCCGCTGTCCGGCCGGAGCGGTGCGTACGAACGTCTCGCCCTGGCCTTCACCGGCGACGCGGACCCGGACCGGGTCCGTACGGAGCTGCGCGACCGGCTCCCCGGCCATCTCGTGCCCGATCTGGTGCGCCGCCTCGACGAACTCCCCCACAACGCCAACGGCAAGGTCGACCACCGAGCCGTGACAGAGCTGCTGCTACGCGTCCCGACCCCAGGAAAGGGGCTGACGATGACCACGTACATCGAAACCACCGAGACCACCGAGACGGCCGAGGCCGCCGAGACCACCTCGGCCGGGACCACCTCCCCCGTGAGCCCCCGCGCCGAGGACGCCTCCCCCGCGAGCACCTCCCCCGGAAGCGCCTCCGCCGGGGCCGTCGACCGGATCGTGGAGGACTACCTCACGCTCGTCGACGACAGCATGGTCGCGGTGCTGCCGCACGCGCTGCGCATCGCCATCGAACTCGGCGTCGCCGACGCGATGGACTTCTCGACCCCTCAGCCCGTGGCGACCACGGCGAAGCTGATCGACGCCGACCCCGACGCCCTGGGCCGGCTGCTGTCCGCCCTCGCCGCGGCCGGGTTCTTCGCCGGCGACGCCGTCACCGGCTTCCGGCTGACCACGCTCGGCGCGCGGCTGCGCCGCGACGACCCGCGGAGCCTCTCCGCGTCGCTGGTCAACGCCGAGAGCCAGCTCGTCTGGCTGCGTGCCACGGACACGTTCCGCACCGGTGCGGCAGCCTTCGGAGGCGACGACGGCGACTTCTTCGGGACCAAGAACACCCAGCGCGGCGCGAACGTCGCCTTCCTGCGCCGGATGCGGGAGCGTACCGGCCGCCTGTACCGGCAGGCGGCCGAGGCCGTCGACTGGTCGCTGTCGGAGACCATCCTGGACATCGGGGGCGCCGACGGCTTCCTCCTGGGCGAGATCCTCTCGGCGGCCCCGCACGCGAGCGGCGTCCTCTTCGACCGCCCCTCGGTGATCGACGAGGTCGACCTCCGTGGCGGGGTGCCCGGTTGCCGCACCGTGCCCGGCGACTTCTTCGCCGCGGTGCCGACCGGCGCGGACACCCACCTGCTCTGCAGCGTCCTGCACGACTGGACCGACGAGCAGGCGGTCGACATCCTGCGGTCGAGCCGTGAGGCCCTGGCGCCCGGCGGCCGGCTGCTGGTCATCGAGATGCTGGTACCGGAGGACGACTCCCCGCACATCAGCCGCTGGAGCGACCTCGGCATGATGGTCCTCACCGGTGGCCGGGAACGCGGCCGGTCCGGGTTCGCCCGGATCCTGGAGGCCGCCGGCTACCGCATGGACCGGGTCCTGGCGATCCCGGGGTCACCGTTCTCCGTGATCGAGGCGCGCTGACCGGCGATGGACATCGACCTGCTCACGCCGGACGTCTTCGCCGGGAACCGGTTCCTGGACCAGCTCGCGGCCGTGCGCGACCGTCCCGGCCTGACCTGGCATCCGGAGCCGGGGGCGGGGTCGGGGCCAGGGCCGGAACCGGGCCCGGACGGTCACGGGTTCTGGGTGGCTGCCCGGTACGACGACGTCCTGACGGTCCTGAGTGATCCGGCCACGTTCAGTTCCCGCGCCGGCATCAGGCTCGGCGGCACGGACGAGGCCGCCCGGCTGGTCGCCGACCGGATGATGGTGGTCAGCGACCCGCCGCGGCACGGCCGGATCCGCCGCGTGGTGGGCGCGCCGTTCACCCCGGCGGCGCTGCGGCTCTGGCACGACCGGATCGTCGCCGGCGTCACCGACCTGGTGGACGAGGTGGTCGGTGCGGGTTCCCACGGACCCGCCGCCGACCGGCCCGACGAGGCGGCCGGGCCACTGGTCCGGGACGCCGTCGGCGACCTGACCCGGCGGCTGCCCAACCAGGTCATCTGCGCCATGATGGACCTGCCCCGGGCCGACTGGCCGCTGATCGGCGGACTCACCACCGACGGCCTGGACTCCCCCGACCCGATCGACCGGCTGGACGCCAACGCGGAGATCTTCGGCTACTTCGCCGACCTGATCGCCCGGCGCCGTGCCCGCCCCGGCGACGACCTGATCAGCGCGCTGCTCTCGGCCGGGGGCGACCTCACCGACGGCGAGCTGATCCTCAACTGCAGCGGCGTGCTGACCGGTGCCAGCGAGACCGTGCGGTACGCGGCGGCCGGAGCGCTGCTGGTCTTCGCCGAGCGGCCCGAACTGTGGGCGGCGCTGCGCGCGTCGCCGGAGCTGCTGCCCACCACCGTCGAGGAGATCCTGCGCTGGACCAGCCCCGGTCTGCACGCGCTGCGCACGGTGACCCGCCCGGTCACGGTCTCCGGCACCGAGCTGCTCCCCGGCCAGCGGGTGACCGCCTGGCTCTGCTCGGCCAACCGCGACCCGGCCGTCTTCGCCGACCCGGACACCTTCCTGTCCGATCGCGCCCCCAACCGGCACCTGGCGTTCGGCTGGGGCCCGCACGTCTGTGTCGGGGCCCGGGTCGCCAGGCTCGAACTGACCGCTCTGCTGACCGCGTTGATCCGCCGCGTGCGCACGCTGGCCCCGGCCGGCGAACCGGTCCGGAGCGGCGGCAACTTCATCCACGGACTGACCAGCCTGCCGGTGCTGCTGCACCTGGCATGAGCCCGCAAAGGAGCTGATGGACGATGAGTACCACCGCAATCGCCGAGATATGGCAGGAGGTTCTCGGCGTCCCGGTCACGGACGACGACGACTTCTTCGCGCTGGGCGGTCAGTCACTGGCCGCCATGGAGGTGGTGGCCGCGGTGCGCCGGCGCCTCGGCATCACGGTCCGGGTCCGGGTCCTGCTGGAACACCCCGTACTGGCGGACTTCGCCGGCCAGCTCGCCCGGTCCGGAGAGCAGTCCCCGGACCGGTCCTGACCCCTCGCACGACAGGACCGCGGGAGCGAGTCCTTCGCTCCCGCCGTCCTGT
>NZ_JBSGTX010000096.1:12946-25559 GCF_053607625.1 Streptomyces sp. NPDC055103 | reverse complement strand
CATCGACCGGACCACCTACAAAGCCACCATCAGCATCACCATGCTCACGAGCAGCCCTTGACGCCCCGACCCCCGCCCTAACTGAACGGCGTTGGTCCTAGAACCCCACCTCGCGGACCTTGAGGGTCCAGGCGCCGTCCGCCTGCAGGAGCAGCAGCAGGGGACCCGCCGGGATCGGCACGGTGTGCCGGCCCTTGCCCTCGGCCGAGGTCAGGATCAGGGTGCGCGGCCCGGTCAGGTCCGTCTGCCCGAGGACGTGGTAGCCGTTGATGCCGATGTAGCCCCCGCCGTTCATCGACGGGTCGCCGTCGAAGTCCACCCGGAGGTCGGCCGGTCCGCCCGTGTACAGCAGGGCCCCGGAGCAGTACCCGCGGACCGTTCCCTCCAGCCGGGCGGCGGCGGCGACGGGCCTCACCCGCAGGGTCCACTCGTTGTCGGCCTGGAGCCGCATCCGCAGGGGGCGGCCCGCGGGGGCCATGGCGACCTGGCTGCCCCGGAAGTCGGGCAGGGTCGAACTGAAGATGTAGCGCAGGCTCTTGTTCTGCTCGTCGAGCGGGTTGAGGCCGACGTAGCCGCCGCCCTTGTGCGCGAGGTCGACGAGGACGGGACCGCCGGGGACGCGGGAGTCCGTGGTGATGACGTCGTTCGCGCGTCCCTTGACGGTGAACGGCTCGAAGACCGGACCGAAGTCCCAGGCCTCGGCGCTCCGGTGCTTCCGCTCGCCCGGCTCGCGCTTCTCGTACGGGGACGGCGCGTGCGCCGGTGTCGCCACCTTGGCGACACCCGTCAGCGGGACAGGGCCGGCGGCAGCCGGGGGAGCCACCGGTTCCGCGACCGCGTCCTCCTCCGCGACCTCGACCCCGTACGCCGTGACGAGCCCGGCGAGCCCGGAGGTGTACCCCTCCCCGATCCCGGTGAACTTCCAGCCGCCCGACTCGCGGAAGAACTCACCGAAGACGACGGCCTTCGCGTCGTCCGGATGCGCGATCAGCCAGGCGACGACCACCGCCCTGTCCGGGGCCATCGCCGCCAGCGAGCCGGTGACCGCCGGACCGGCGATCACGATCCGCTCGACCTCCGGCTCCACCTCGTGCAGCGCGAGGGCCAGCGACGCCCTGTCGTGCCGTACCGCGCCGGAAGGGTGGACGGGCTGCCCCTCGAAGACCATGTCCGCGTCGCCGCGGACCCGGCCGTCCGCGCCGAGCAGCAGCGCCGCTATGCCCGCGTTTCCGATGCCGACCCGCAGGGTGACCGACGGCACCCAGGAACTCTCCTTGATGTGACCCATGCCGCACATCATGCGGCATGGGTCACGAGCCGGGGTCAGTCGACCTCGGCCACCGCCTGCGCGAACTGCGCCCGGTACAGCCGGGCATAGGCCCCGGCCGACTCCAACAGCTCCTCGTGCGTGCCCTGTTCGACGATCGAGCCGTTCTCCATCACCAGGATCACGTCCGCGTCGCGGATCGTGGAGAGCCGGTGCGCGATGACGAACGACGTCCGCCCGTGGGCCAGTCGGGCCATCGCCTTCTGGATCAGGACCTCGGTGCGGGTGTCGACGGAGCTGGTGGCCTCGTCGAGGACGAGGATCACCGGGTCGGACAGGAACGCCCGGGCGATGGTGATCAGCTGCTTCTCTCCCGCGCTGACCCCCGCCCCGTCGTCGTCGATGACCGTGTCGTACCCGTCGGGGAGGGTCCGGACGAAGCGGTCGGCGTGCGCGGCCCGCGCCGCCTCCTCGATCTCCGCCCGCGTCACCTCGCGCGTCGCGCCGTACGCGATGTTGTCGGCGATGGTGCCGCCGAAGAGCCAGGTGTCCTGGAGGACCATCCCGATCCCGGCCCGCAGGTCCTCGCGGGACATCGTGGCGATGTCCGTTCCGTCCAGGGTGATGCGGCCGCCCGTGACCTCGTAGAACCGCATGAGGAGGTTGACGAGGGTCGTCTTGCCGGCGCCCGTCGGACCGACGATCGCGACCGTCTGACCCGGCTCCACCGTGAGCGACAGGTCCTCGATGAGCGGCTTGTCGGCCTCGTAACGGAAGGAGACCTCCTCCAGGGCGACCTTGCCCTTGAAGTCCTCCGGGGGCAGGTCGGCCGGGTGCGCGCTCTTCGGCGCGTCCGGCTCCTGCTCCTCGGCGTCGAGGAGCTCGAAGATCCGCTCCGCCGAGGCCACGCCCGACTGCACCAGGTTCGCCATCGAAGCCACCTGCGTCAGCGGCATCGAGAACTGGCGCGAGTACTGGATGAAGGCCTGCACGTCACCGATGGAGAGCGTGCCGCTCGCCACCCGCAGACCGCCGACGACGGCCACCAGGACGTAGTTGATGTTCGAGACGAAGAACATCACCGGCTGCATCACACCGCTGTTGAACTGCGCCTTGAACCCGGCCTCGTACAGCGCCTCGTTCTGCTCGCGGAAGTCCCGCGCGGACTCCTCCTGCCGGCCGAAGACCTTCACCAGGTTGTGCCCGGTGTACATCTCCTCGACGTGCGCGTTGAGCGTGCCCGTGGACTTCCACTGCTGCACGAAGTGCGGCTGCGAGCGCTTGCCGATCTTCGCCGCGACGAAGACCGAGACCGGCACCGTCACCAGCGCCACCAGGGCGAGCAGCGGCGAGATCCAGAACATCATCGCGAGCACGCCGACGATCGTGAGCAGCGAGTTGATCAACTGGCCCATCGACTGCTGGAGCGTCTGCGAGATGTTGTCGATGTCGTTGGTCGCCCGGGACAGCACCTCGCCGCGCTTCGCCTTGTCGAAGTACGACAGCGGCAGCCGCGCCAGTTTCGTCTGGACGTCCTCCCGCATGCGGAAGACCGTCCGGTTGATCACCTTGATCGACAGCCGGGTCGAGACCAGCATGAGCAGGCCCGCCGCCACGTAGACCGCGAGGACCCAGAGCAGGACCTCGCCGACCGCGCCGAAGTCGATGCCCTGCCCGGGGACGAAGTCGACCCCGGACAGCATGTCCGCCATGCCGGAGTCGCCCGAGGCACGGAGCCCCGCGATCGCCTCCGCCTTCGTGCCACCCTCGATCTGCCGCCCGACCACGCCCGCGAAGACGAGGTCCGTCGCCTTGCCGAGGATCTTCGGCCCGACCACGGAGGCCGCCACCGACAGCACACCCGCGAGCAGCATCACCCAGAGCGTGGAGCGCTCGGGCGCCAGCTGCTTGAGCAGCCGCTTGCCGGAGCCCTTGAAGTCCATCGACCGCTGGTCGGGGCCGCCACCGGCCATCATGCGTCCGCCAGGACCGGCCATCAGGCTGCCTCCGCCTCGGTCAGCTGGGAGAGCACGATCTCCCGGTACGTCTCGTTCTCCGCCATCAGATCCCGGTGCCGGCCCGTGCCGACGACCCGGCCCTCGTCGAGGACGACGATCCGGTCGGCGTCCCGGATGGTCGCCACCCGCTGGGCGACGATCACCACCGTCGACTCGGCCGTCTCCTGCCGGAGCGCCTCGCGCAGCAGCGCGTCGGTCTCGTAGTCCAGGGCGGAGAAGGAGTCGTCGAAGAGATAGATCTCCGGTTTCTGCACCAGCGTCCGCGCGATCGCGAGCCGCTGCCGCTGACCGCCGGAGACGTTCGTGCCGCCCTGCGCGATCGGGGCGTTCAGCCCGTTCTCGAGCTTGCGGACGAAGTCGGCGGCCTGGGCGACCTCCAGGGCGTGCCAGAGCTCCTCGTCGGTCGCGTCGGGCTTCCCGTACCGCAGGTTCGTCGCCACCGTCCCGGAGAACAGGTACGGCTTCTGCGGCACCAGGCTCACCGTCCGCGCCATCAGCGCGGGGTCGAGCTTCCGCACGTCGACGCCGTCGACGAGGACCTCGCCGCCGGTCGCGTCGAAGAGGCGGGGCACGAGCCCGAGGAGCGTCGACTTGCCGCTGCCCGTCGAACCGATGATCGCGGTGGTCTCCCCGGGCCGGGCGACGAGCCCGACGTCCTTGAGGACCGACTCCTCGGCGCCCGGATAACGGAAGTCCGCGCTCCTGACCTCCAGGTGCCCGCGCCGGTCGAGGGTCGTCACCGGCTCGGCCGGCGGCACGACGCTGGACTCGGTCGAGAGGACCTCCTCGATGCGCTCGGCGCACACCTCGGCACGCGGCACCATCATGAACATGAAGGTGGCCATCATGACGGACATCACGATCTGCATCAGATAGGCGAGGAAGGCGGTCAGCGCGCCGATCTCCATCCCGCCGCTGTCGATGCGGTGCGCGCCGAACCAGACGACGGCCACGCTGGAGACGTTCACGACGGTCATCACGACCGGGAACATCAGCGCCATCAGCCGGCCTGTCGCCATCGACACATCGGTCAGATCGGCGTTGGCCCGGCGGAACCGCTCCTCCTCGTACCCGTCCTTCACGAAGGCCCGGATGACGCGGTTGCCGGTGATCTGCTCGCGCAGCACCCGGTTCACGGTGTCGAGGCGCTCCTGCATGGTCCGGAAGAGCGGCCGCATCCGCCGGACGATGAGGGTCACGGAGATGCCGAGGACCGGCACCACGGCGAGCAGCACGGCCGACAGCGGCACGTCCTGACCGAGGGCCATCACGATGCCGCCGACACACATGATGGGCGCGGAGACCATCAGCGTGAACGCCATCAGGACCAGCATCTGGACCTGCTGCACGTCATTGGTCGTACGGGTGATCAGCGACGGCGCGCCGAAGTGCCCGAGCTCCCGCGCGGAGAAGGACTGCACGCGGTCGAAGATCGCGCCGCGCACGTCCCGGCCGAGCGCTGACGCCGTCCGGGCGCCGTAGTACACGGCTCCGATGTTGCAGACGACCTGCACGACGGAGACGCCGACCATCAGCGCGCCGAAACGCAGGATGTAGCCGCTGTCCCCGTTGACGACACCGTTGTCGATGATGTCGGCGTTCAGGGTCGGCAGGTAGAGGCTCGCGCAGGTCTGCAGGAACTGCAGCAGGACGAGCAGCGCGATGGGTTTTCGGTAGGGCCTCAGGTGGGTTCGGAGAAGTCTTATGAGCACGGGACCTACTATCGCCCGCGCGCCTGTGGGAGACGACTCGGTTTTCGGGGCGCGGGACGAGCCCTGGCAAAGACTTTACGAACCGGGGTCCGGCCCTTCCACTGGCGTCTACGCGTCGGGCCTCCGGCTACGGGTCGGGCCTTCGGCTACGCGCGCTACGGGTCGGGCCTTCGGCTACGCGCGCTACGGGTCGGGCCTTCGGCTACGCGCGCTACGCGTCGGGCCTTCGGCTACGCGTCGAAGGCGCCGGGGTGGATCTGCTCCCGAGTCGCCACGTACTGCTGCCGGACCGCCTGCCCAGCGGCCAGCTCGTCGCCGGGCTCCAGGATCTGCGCCGCGGCCCCCTGCCAGGCCGGGGGCGCGGAGGGGGACAGCGTGCCCCGTGCGACCCCGAGGGCCCAGGCGGCCTGCCGGGCGGCGCCGAGCGCCGCGTAGTCGGCCGGCTGGGGGACGACGACCTGCGCGCCGAAGAGGGCCGGTGCGAGGGCCTGGACGGCCGGGAGGCCGGCCGCGGCGCCGAGCAGGAAGATCCGCCGCACCTCGACCCCGCGCCCGCGCAGGACGTCCATGGCGTCGGCGAGCGCGCAGAGCATCCCCTCGAACGCGGCCCGCGCCAGGTGTTCGGGCTTCATCGACTCGCGCCGCAGCCCGCAGAGCGTGCCCGCGGTGTGCGGCAGGTTCGGGGTCCGCTCGCCCTCCAGATAGGGCAGCAGGACGAGCCCGGAGGCGCCGGGCGTCGACTTCAGGGTGAGCGCGGACAGCTCCTCGAGGGACTCGACGCCCAGCATCTCGGCGGTGCCGCGCAGCGCCCGCACCGCGTTGGACGTGGGGACGACGGGCAGGTGCATGCCGGTGGCGTCGGCGAAGGAGGTCATCATGCCGCCCGGGTCGGCGAGGGCCTCGTGGTGCACGGCCATCACGGAGCCGGACGCGCCGAGCGAGACGACCGCGTCGCCGGGACCGAGCCCGAGCCCGAGCGCGGCGGCCATCGTCTCGCCCGTACCGGCGGAGATGAGGAGCCCCTCGGGGGTGGTGCCGGCGGCCTCGGCCGGACCGAGGACCTCGGGCAGCACGGCCTGGTGGCCGAGCGCGAGTTCCACGAGGTCGGGGCGGTACGCGCCGGTGCGGGGCGACCAGTAGCCGGTGCCGGAGGCGGCGCCCCGGTCGGTGGTGCGCCGCGCGGGCCGTCCGAGGAGCTGCCAGACGAGCCAGTCATGAGGCTGGAGGACCATGGCGGTCCGCTGCGCGTTCTCGGGCTCCGTACGGGCCAGCCAGCGCAGCTTGGCGACCGGCTGCCCGGCGCCCGGCACACAGCCGACGGCCTCGGCCCACGCCTGGCGCCCGCCCAGCGACTCGACGAGATCGGCGGCGGAGACCTGCGCCCGCTTGTCGTTGCCGACGAGCGCGGGCCGTACGAGACCGCCCTGGGCGTCGAGCGGCACGAGCCCGTGCTGCTGGGCCGAGACGCCGATGGCCTGCACGCCCTCCAGGAGCCCGCCGGTGGCGGCCTCTCCGAGCGAGAGCAGCCAGGTCTGTGGATCGACCTCGGCGGCCTTCGGGTCGCCCTGGTGAGGGGCGTACCCCTGGCGCAGCACGGCGCCCGTGTCCGCGTCACAGACGACGATGCGCGTGAATCCGGCAGAACTGTCGAGTCCGGCGACTATCCCCATGAACATGATTCTGCCGCACGCGGAGGTAGGACGGGGATCAGCAGGACGGGAATCAGGTGTTGCTGGTGCCCCAGTCGTCGTCCTCGACCTTGCCGTTGGACCGCCCGTGTCCGCACAGCACCTGGAAGCGCTCGGTCACGGAGGCGGGGAGCCGGTCGCCCACCGTGTCGCCCACCACGTGGGCGGCCTTGCCGGCGACCTGACGCCCGGTCTGGGCCGCCGACTCGGCGGCGTTGCGCACGGCGGGGTTCTGCGCAATGTCCTTGGCGGACTTCTTCATCTGCTCGTAGCGCTCGCGTCCGGCCCGCGTGCCGACCACGTAACCGAGGGCGAGTCCCACGACGAACGTCAGCTTGTACCGCACGGCTGCGATCCTTCCCTGGAGGCCCTGGGGATACCGATTGGCGGAGCACCCCCCTGCTTGCGCTAATGTATGTGTCGCAGCGAGCAACCGCCCGCCCGGGACACCCGGAGTAGGTACGTTCGAGGCAACGCAGCAATCCCCTGTAGCTCAATTGGCAGAGCAGCCGACTGTTAATCGGCAGGTTACTGGTTCGAGTCCAGTCGGGGGAGCGCGGTCCCCTGTAGCTCAATTGGCAGAGCAGCCGACTGTTAATCGGCAGGTTACTGGTTCGAGTCCAGTCGGGGGAGCAGAACGAAAGAGGACCCTTCGGGGTCCTTTTTCGCGTCCAGGGGAACCATGCGCGGCGGGGCGAGGTCCTCATGGTCAGCAGAGCCGATCTTCCGGAGCAGGAGATCGTATGAGCGGCTATGCTGCGGCAGACGGCGCGCACACATGTACGCGCCTCACCGTTCGGGGCGGTAGCTCAGCCGGTTAGAGCAGCGGACTCATAATCCGTCGGCCGTGGGTTCGAGTCCCACCCGCCCCACCAAAGAAAAACGTTCTGACCAGCATGTTTGGCGGTCGGACGTAAGCGCGAAAGGCCTTGGCGGCCCGTCCATAGCAGGAAATCACACCTGCTTGGACAAAGTTTGGACGCGCGTCACGCGGCGCGTTCGGTTCCCTCGTTCGGCCCACCAGCGGCCGTGTCCCGCGTCACATTCGATCTTCCGGCCGTGTCCTCGGCCTCTGGCGAGGGGTCGCGACCCGGCTCGGGCTTCTTGGCCTTGCTCCGGCTGGCGGTCCCCTTCTTCTCCACCAGGTTCGGGCCGGGCTGCTTCGACCTGGGGACGACCGCGCTCGTGGACTCCGCCTCGGCCGTCAGAAGTTGCGGCAGGACGCTGGTGTAGGTGTCCGAGGTGATCTGGCGGGAGCTGTGCCCCAGCCGCTCCTGAACGACCTTGATGTCCGCCCTCCCGAGAAGCGCCAACGTCGCGGACAGGTGCCGGGTGTCGTGCAGGCGTATCGGAGGCAGGCCGGACAGCTCGACGAGCCGATTGAACCGCCGGCTGATCCAGTCGGGGTGAAGCGCCTCACCGTTCTCGTGAGTCCAGACCCGTCCGCTTTCGACCCATGCCTTCTCTCCGGACCACTGCTCGCGTTCCTGCTGCTGGGTCTCGCGCCAGGCGGTCCACAGCACCTTGGTCTGGGCGTCGAGCGTGACGGTGCGCACGCTGTCCTGCTTCGGCGCCTCGTTGTAGGTCCGGTAGGCAACCTCGACGGTCTGTGCGGAGATACGGAACCACGAGCCGCTCAGGCTGACCTCACTCCAGGGCAGCGCGCACATCTCGCCGCGGCGGGGACCGCGGAAGATGAACCCGTGCCACATGGCGGCCAGCCTGTCGTCGGCGATGAAGTCCAGAAACTCGCCAGTCTGCTCCGGGGTCCAGACCATCACGGGACTCGGCTTCAGGCCCGTGAGCTTCCAGTCAGCTACCCGCTCCGGTGTCCAGACCAGCGCCTTCGACCGCTTGGTCGGCGGCAGCTCGACCATCGTGGCCCAGTTGGTGGTGTAGTCGCCGCGCTTCACGCCACTGCCGAGAAAGGACCTGAGTGTGGCGTTGATGCGGTGCATCGTTGTGGCGCTGGTGATCTTCCGCTTACCCTTGCGGCCCTCGCGGAGGGCGGCGTTGGCGTCGAGGTAGGCGCGGCGCGTCCGGCGGCGCTCTTCCACATTCCCCGAGGCGCGGACCCACGCTGTGTGGGCGGCGTCACGGGCCTCCTGCAATTCGACGATTTGCGCATGGTGGATCAGGCGCTCGGCGTTCTCCTTCTCGATGGCGTTGTACATGGCCTCGACGTGTCGGAGCTTGCAGTCGCGTCGCTTGATGTGGCCCAGGTGGGGCTGGAGGTAGAGGCGGACGTGGTCCTCGTACCCGTTGGTCGTTGTGCGGGCCAGGCTCTTCTTCCTCTTGAGCCACGCTTCCAGGTCCTCGCCGACGGTGGCGTCGCTGAGTACGTCCGTGCCCTTGACGGCCTCTCGGTAGAGCTCGGCCGCCTTCTTCTTCGCCTTGTCCTTGGTGGGGAAGCCGCCACGGCGGACGCGGCGCCGGGTGTTGTTCTCGCCGGCTTCCAGCTCGAAGTAGAGATGCCACGTGCCGTGCTTCTTGTCTGCCTTGAGCCTCGGGCAGCTGACGCCGACAAGGCGCTTCTTCTGCAAGCCCTCGTCGTCCAGGACCGGATTGCCGTCTGGGTCGACCTCGGGCTCCCGGCAGGCGCACTTGCGCGAGTAGGTGGGGTTGAACGTCTCCGTCACTCGTTGATCCTTCAGCTCTTGATCTTCTGTGACGGTTCATGGCGAACCGTGACCCCATCTTGCCCCAACACTCCAGTGTTGGCGTATCCTTATGTCACGTTGGCGTGGGGGAGAACGCGACAACGGGATGACAACGGAAAACGCGGTAGTTACGGACTCCGGGGCCGGTCAGATGACCCTGGAAGAACTGCTCGCGCTGCCGCCGACGGTGAACGTCGTCACGGCCGCGCGGGCGCTCGGGATCGGTGTGCACAAGGCGTACGCCTTGATCAAGACAGGGGCCTTCCCCGTGCGGACGCTCACACTGGGCAGCACGGTAAGGGTTCCCACTGCCGCGATCTGGCAGCTGCTGGAGGTGGCGCCGCTGGCACGATGACCGTCGTGCTCCGATCCGATCAACTGGACTAGGCCACAGCCCAAACTGAGGGCTGTGGCCTAGGATCGGGCGGCTACACGTGTACGAGAAGAACGGACCACTGCATGCCACGGCTCTACGGTTTTGACGACCAGTCGCGTCGTCGGCTTCGCGATGACGAGGTCGATCCGCTTCGTCAGATGGTGAGTCGGGCGCTGGCTGGGCGGTCCAACGCGGACGTTGCCGCGTGGGCGAACGGTGAGGGCTACCGGGGCACGCTAGGTGGAGAGTGGAAGGACGCGTCGGTCGGGCGGCTCTTTCGCAATCCGGCGATCGCCGGATTGCGCTTGGAGGGGGACGAGCTGGTGGACGCCGGCCACCCCGGCGCGATCACGCGCGAAGAGTTCCGTGCGCTGCAGGAGCGCGAGCAGGGTCGGAAGACGGCTTCCCCGGACGAGGTATACGACTACCTCCTCAACGATGAAGCGAGCACGTGCGGCAATTGCACGCACGCCCTCCAGGGTGCTCGTACGAACGCGGGTACTCCGGGGTACCGCTGTCGGCCGAAGGACAAGAGCGGACGAGGCGGGTGCGGTGAGGTGCGCATCGATGCCGAGCTCTTGGAGACCTATGTCGGCGAGCACGTCGTGGCGGAGCTTCTGAAGCCCGGTATTCGCAAGCAGATCCTCAGCGCGCAGGCGGCGGTCCAAGAGCAGGTCAAGCAGTTGGTGGCTGAGATCGAGGATCTTGGGCAGCGCCGGACAGAAGCGAGCACCCTCTATGGACAGCGGCAGATCAGCGGCGACGCGTTCGTGACCGCTGACCGCGAGCTCACGACGAACATCAAGAAGGCTCGAAAGCGTCTGCGGTACACCGAGCAGATGGCGAACTTCTCGCTCGGCGGGGCCGAGGACCTGGTGCGATGGTGGAATGCCGCGCCGACGGCCTCCAAGCGGGCCATCGCCCTTGTTCTCCTGGAGGCCGTCGAGGTCTTTCCGGCCAGTGCGCGCGGCGTTCGTACGGTAGAGCCCGGCCGCGTAGTCCTGCACTGGCGCAAGACGGCGGGCTCGTCAGGCAGGTGAGGCGGTCGCCTTCCGGGCGGTGATCCGCCGCCCGATCATCGACATGGTCAGTCCGGTGATCAAGGCGACCACCGCCAGGCCGGCCAGGACGGGGGAGACGATCTCCTCGGCGTGCAGGGGCCAGGGGTTACCGAGATAGTGCGTGACCAGGTACGACCCCTTGCTCACGGCGTAGGCCACGCCAAGCAGGGCTGCTGCGGACGACATCGTGAGTCCTCGGGCTGTCCAAGTGTGGCCGGCGCGACGCGTGGAGAAGGCCATCCCTGAGCACAGGAACGCGATCTCTCCGCAGGTAACTGCCACGTAGGCCAGGTAGACCAGAAGGTAGACCGTGACTCCGGGCACTGCGGCGTGCTCGGTGGTGAACTCGATGTTGTCGCCCGTGGTCTTGACGAACAGCGGAAGCATGGCGGCGAGTACACACACGGCGAAGGCGATGCGTGCATACAGGCTTGCCTTGAGGACTTCGCGGTTGTACGACCAGTCCACCAGCATGAGCTGGAGGCTTCCGCACCACAGGACAGCGCAGAGGTGGGCGCCGAGCTTGGCGGCATTGTTCATCCCGGTCGCCGACTCCACGACATCCTCGACTGCAGGTACTGCGAGGAGGACTCCGAGCGTGCAGACACCGAACGCGATGGTTCGCGTGGCGCGCGCGATTCGGTAGTCGTCTCGGTCGCGCTGGCGCCAGGCTTCACGAGCGGAGAGCACGGTGCCCGTCAAGCCGAACAGGGTGCACAGGCCGAAGACTATGCCGTCCATGTGGTTCAAGTTCCTTCCAAGTCGGAGACGGCCCGCTGGGCTGCTTCCTCAAAGCTGAGGCGCCTTCGCCGGCCCGGCCGTGGGGGTTCGGCGACCGGGGGCAGAGGCTCGGGGACTTCGGGGACCGTGAGATCGCTGTGACCGTGCTGAGAGCGAATCTCGCGCGCGGCCTCCAGGAGTTCAGCGGCCCCCGTCTGACCCAGGTCATGGATCAGGCGTAGTGCTTCGCGGGCGTCTTGGTGCTCCTCGTAGACGGACAGAGAGGTCAAACCGTTGTACCCGGGGAGCAAGTAAGTTACCGGAGTCTCGAATGCACGTGCGAGGCCGAGGAGTTGAGACACCCTCGGATCGGCCTTCGTGCCGTTCAGGAACTCGTTCACGACCTGGTGGGTCATTGCCGGTTTGCTGCCAGGCGCCTCGGCGGTCGCGGCGGCGATGGCGCGCGTACTCGGAGTCTTCCCGTCCGCTCCGCGTTTCCTGCTAAGTAGCATGGCGAGCTTGCTGGCGAGGGGGATGTGCGGGCCGGGTGGCATGTGCTGGCTCCTCCTCCAAGTATGTCAACTCCGGCCTGGGGGGGGGCGGGTCGAGGGGCGATACATTGTCTATGTTGGTTGACAATAGCTGGGGCTCGAAGCAAGATCTATAACGGTTAAAACACGAACGCTTACCTAGCGTGCGGGCGTCATCCTCCTGCCCATCTGGGGTCAGGTTGCGATGGGCGCCTCTCTTAGGCTCTCAAGGTGTGCCGCAGTGTGAGATGTGTGGGGATCTAAAAGGCTGCCGCTCACCAAGGGGGGTACGGCGTCACGACGCGAAGAGGTTGCCGGTGGGGATCGAGTTGGGGCGGGTGCTGGCCAGGCTGGAGGAGTCGAGGGGTAGGGGGAACGTCATCTTGGGCGACGAGTCGGCGCGCGAGGTGCTGAGCGCCCTGACGATCGTTGACCTGAGGCGCGTCGACGGCGAGGCGGTGCGTGCGGACGGCGCGGCAGGCTGAGCGTGGTGAACGTGGAGCGCGGGGCCCCCCCGGGCCGCCCCCCCCCAGCCGGGCCCGGGAAAAAATAAGGGCAATTTTGTACCCCCCCCCGCAATG
>NZ_JBSGTX010000096.1:0-12936 GCF_053607625.1 Streptomyces sp. NPDC055103 | reverse complement strand
GGGCGTGGCGGTGTGCGGGGTCTCCGGGGGCCCCGGGCCCCCGGGCGCCCCCCCCCCCCACGTCGCTGACCTGGAAAAACTTCGGGAATTTGTGGACCCCCACCGTGAATGCATATAGAATAAAAGCATGAAAGGGGGAGGGGAGAGACCCCACCCGCTGACCTCTTGGAGACCGACATGCTGCACAAGTACGCGAACCTCAAGATGCGCCAGATCCACCGCAACGAGAACCAGCCGCGCGAGACCTTCAACGAGGAGGCCCTGAACGAGCTGGCCGCCTCGATCAAGCAGCACGGCCTGCTCCAGCCGATCGTCGTCCGCAAGGTCAAGGAGGGCTACGAGATCGTCGCCGGCGAGCGCCGCTTCCGCGCCAACGAGATCGTCGGGAACATCACGATCGAGGCCAAGATTCTCCTCGCCGACGGCGACGACGAGATCAGCAACCTCGACTCCTTCAAGAAGGCCATGGCCGAGAACCTCAACCGCGAGGACATGCTCCCGATGGAGGAGGCCCGCGGCTTCAAGCGGGTCCTCGACGACGAGTACGACGGCGACCCCTCCAAGATCCCCGCCGTCGCCGAGACCTTCTCCAAGTCGGTCCCCTTCGTCAATCAGCGCCTGACGTTGCTCAACCTGCGCCCCGAGATCCAGGCGGCCGTGGACGCCGGCCACATCGGCACGCAGGCCGCCGTCCAGATCGCCGCGCTCTCGCCGGTCAACCAGAAGGCGATCTTCGACGACTGGAAGAAGGGCGACAAGACCGACAACGCGCTCGTCCACATCGCCTACGCCATGCGCAAGCAGGAGAAGGCGGCGAAGCAGGACTCCATGGTCGACGTCGAGGAGATGACGCCTGAGAAGAAGGCCGAGATCAGCCGCGCCCAGGCCAAGACCAAGAGCGACCTCGACACCATCGAGCGCATGTGTGAACTGCTGGAGCGCGTCGCCAAGACCGACGCGATGGAGCTTGCCCGCCTGCTGGAGGGACAGGTCGGCATGCGGCTGGACCAGATCGACAGGGTCGCCAACTACGTCCAGAAGGCCCGCTTCCAGCTCAAGCAGGCCAAGGCCCACGCTGACGCCAGCGGGCTCATGGTCAGCTCCGACGCCGCCGCGCCGGACCTCGTCGGCGAGGCGGCGGCCGCGCTCGCCCGACTGGAGCCCGCGGTCGACGGCGCGAACGAGCAGACTGGCGCTGACGCGCAGGACGAGCCCGTCTCCCAGGAGGAGGACCAGGCGGAGACCGCCGCCACCGAGACGGACGCCAGCTCGGAGAGCGACGCCCCGCAACAGGAGGAGGCGCAGGAGGCCGACGGCGCCGCCGCCGAGCCGGAGCGGGAGGACGCCGGTACCGGCGCCGAGCCCGAGTCGGTAGACCTCGCCGCCTGACCCAACCGCCAGGGGGCGGCCCGCCAGCGGGCCGTCCCCTCCTCCCTGAGAGGCACGACAATGCGGATAGATCCCGACGTTCTCGACGTCATCAGGTCGTCCACCACCGAAGGCCCGGTGCTCCACCTCCCCGGCCAGCTCGACAGCAAGCTCTACCAGCGCGTGAACCTGGCCCTGAGCGCAGTCGGCGGCAGATGGGACCGCTACCAGCGGGCCCACCTGTTCCCCATCGACGCGGCCGACGCTGTCGCCGGGATCCTGAACACCGGCGAGGTAACCACCGACGACGAACGCGGCTGGTACCCCACGCCCGCCCCCATCGTCGACCAGCTCCTGGAGCTCGCCGACCTCACCCCCGGATGCGAGGTCCTGGAGCCGTCGGCTGGACGCGGCGCCATCGCCGAACCCGCCGCCGCCCGCGGGGCTGTCGTCGACTGCGTCGAACTCGACCCGGGCCGGGCCGACCACATCCGCGCCGGCGGCTACGCCCGCGGCGTCACCACCGCCGACTTCCTGGCCGTGCCGGTGAACCGCCAGTACCGGCGCGTCATCATGAACCCGCCCTTCGCCAAGCGGCAGGACATCCGCCACGTCGAAAGGGCCCTTCGCTTCCTCCCGCCGGGGGGCCTCCTCGTCGCGGTCATGTTCGGCAGCCTGATCTTCCATCAGGGCCGGGCCACCCGAGACTTCCTCGCCCGGATCCGGGAGGCCCGTGGCACGGTCACGGAACTGCCGGACGACGCCTTCCCGACCCTTCGCATCCGTACGGTCGTCACCGTCATCCCGGTCCGCGAGGCACCCGAGGCACCTCGCTTCGACCGCCACGCGCCGAGGCCCGAGGACTTCACCGCGCAGCCCCGCGCCGCCCAACAGGCCCTGTTCTTCACCGACGAACCGACCTCGCACGGCACTTTGCCCCTGGCCGGCTTCGGAGGTGGGGAGCCGGTCAGCAAACTTCAAGATCACAACCAGAAATAGATCCCAACACTGAATGGTGCTACGGTCTATCTCGTTGAAGGGAACGGCCACAGCCGAGGAACCGGCCCACCAACATGCCGTGGCATGCGGCATCCCCTCGGTGCCTGACGGGTGGCCAATCCCCCGCGCCCTACCCGTCAGGCACCGGCTCCGCACCGAAGCGAAGCCACCTGTCGCGCCACATCCACGCACGCGAGCGGACCCGCCCCGGCCCAGGCCGACGGCGGGTCCACGTGTACCCGGGAGTGCCATGACCTCGCAGGACTTTCGTGGCCACGCCGACGAGCGTGACCTGTACCGCCGCCTCGTCGCCGAGCGGGACGGCGAGCCGATTAGGCCGGCCGACCGCGGCTCCGAATCCCGGCGGAGCCGTGAACCCGACCTCGACGCTGCCCAACACCGGGCGGAACTCGAAGCAGCCCTCTACACACGCATAGGAAGCAGAGCAGCATGAGCGAGCGGCAGACGACCGAGAAGACCGAGCCCACCCCGCCCGTGCCGGGCGACGTGTGGTGCAAGTCGTGCGACTCCTGGTGCCTGCCCCCTGGGATCTGCCGCTGTAACAACCGCTGATCTCCACGCACACCGAAGCGGGCGCCCACCTCGGGCGCCCGCTTCCGCTGCTCGCTCCGTCAGGACTCGCTCGGGGTCGCCGTCGGCATCGAGGTCACGTCGACCATCACTCGCCTCTTGCGCTGCGAGACGCTCTCCTGGCCGAGCTCGGCCCCGGCCTGCCGCAAGGAGTTGAACACGATCGTGGCCAGAGCCTTCGCATCAGACAGGTCATCAGCAGAGACCTGAACCCGAGTCGGCGCCTTCTGGACCGGCGTCTCGTTCTCAGGCACGCGCTCGGGCATGTGCGGGGGACGACCGAAGAGAACCTCGGCCCGGAGGATGGCGGATGCAAGAGGGCTGCCGACCAACAGCTCGTCCATCATCATCGTGGCCTGGAAGAGGCAGTACGCAACATGGGTCAGCGGCCCATGATCGTCCTTCGGCATACGAAGGCTGATCGAATCGCCCTCCTCGTGCCGGAACCTGCTGGCTCCGGTCGCAGAGGGATGCACGTCAGCTGACATCAATCGGTAGGCGACGTAGGTGTCTTTGTCACCGTAGAGCTGGGTGAGGCGCAGGAACGAGGAGTACTCGCCTCGAAGCGGGTGCTCGTCCCCTTTCGCCGGCAGCTCCGGCTTTTCGACCCAGTCGGGCAGTGCCCACTCTGCCTTCGCAGCTTCCTCGAGCAGCTGATGCCGGTTCTCCCGCCCCTCCTCCTCCCAGGCCAGGACCGTCTCCGGGGCGCCGTCCAGCAACCACTTCAAGGCCAGCGTGTGCTCGACGACCACCCGAGCGAGGGGGGTCGCCTCGCTCGTCAAATGGGCATCGGCAAGCAGGGTCACTCCACGCGCAGTGCGCGCGATCTTGCCCCACCAGCCGAACCCCGCAAGGAAGGCGACCTCATGCTCGGCCTTCACCTCAACAGGGCGGCCAGCGACCTTCTCGAAGGCATCGGCCAGTTCCTTGATCGTCAGATGTGCGGCATTCCGCTCTGCCGCGGTCTTCTCGTCCCCTGCGCTCATGACGTACAGGCTGGCACAGCGCCGTCGACCGTCTAGGGTGGTTTTCCTGTAGGGCGCGGGGAACGGCCTACCAAGGGACGCCTCGTGACCGCGCTCGCCAACATCCCCGAACAGCTCCTCCCGCTCGCCGTCCCCATATCCGAGCTGACGCCCTACTACCGCAACCCCCGTACCGGCGACCTCCCGGCCATTGCCGAGTCCCTGACCGTGAACGGCCAGTACCGCGCCGTCGTCGTCAACAAGGGCACGCACACCGGCCGACCGAACGAGATTCTGGCGGGCAACCACACCGTCGCCGCCGCGCAGCAGCTCGGCTGGGAGCAGATCGCCGCTACCTGGGTCGACGTCAACGACGAGGCCGCCGCGCGCATCGTCGTGGTCGACAACCGGACCAACGACCTCGCCGGCTACGACACCGCCCTGCTCGCCGAAGTCCTCTCCGAGATCCCCGACCTCGGCGGCACCGGCTACGACCGCGAGAGCGTCGACCGGCTCCTCGACGACACATCGCTGCCCGAGACCCTGGAGCTCACCTCTGACGGAGCGGGCACCGGCGCGGCCGCGACCGTCGACTACCTCCAGTGGGGCTACCTCCAGTGGCAGTCCAAGCGGGTCCGCATCACCGCTGAAGAAGTAGAGGCCCTGGATGCCATCTACACGAAGTTCGTCGACGACACGAACAGCGACATGGGCTTCGGCTGGCACGTCCTACAGCAGGCCCACCAGGAGGACGAGACCGCATGAGCAAGGTGCCCACCACGACGTTCCACGAGTCGTACCCGCTCGACCAGCTCCGCCCCGCCGACTACAACCCACGACGCCTCAGCGAGACCGCGTTCATCCGGCTCCAGGCGTCCCTGCGGCGGCACGGCGTCGTCAAGCCAGTCATCCTCAACGCCGACGGAACGCTGGTCGCGGGCCACCAGAGAACCAAGGGACTCAAGGCGATCGGCCTGACCCACACGCCTGCGGTCATGCTTGGTACGAAGGTCCGTCTCCAGGACGAGATCCAGTTCAACCTGCTCCACAACCGTGTCGAGACCGAAGCCAGCGTCGTCTACGCCGACCCTGGCGAACTCGGCGCCTGGTCCTGGATCCCGTGGCAGTCCATCCGCGTCGCCGAACGCAAGAACCTCTCCTTCGTCAACGCGATCGGGCACATGGCCGCCGGCCACGGCCCGTGGGGCAGCGTCGTCATCGACGACCAGGGCCGCATCGTCCTCAACGCCGAGTACGCCGTCGTCGCCGCCATCAACCGCTTCGACCTCCTCGCCTGGACCGTTCCCTCCTCCGAAGCCGCCCAGCTGCACGCCGACCTCACCGGCGAGTACGGCGTCTACGACTGGACCGCCATCGAGGGCAAGGCGCCCGTCTGGAACCAGCACATCGTCCAGCCCAAGCGGCTCAGGCAGTTCTCTTCCAAGGCCAAGGCAGGCAAGCTCGCCTACGGCTCGGAGACCTGGGACCAGCTCGTCACCCCCTGGCTCAAGCCCAGCCACCGCGTTGTGGACTTCGGCGCCGGGTATGGCGACTACGCCAAGCACCTGCGCGCCAAGGGCTTCAACATTCACGACTACGAGCCCTACCGGTGCCGGGACGGCTCGTACGCCGTCGACATCCGGGCCGTCGTCGGCATGATCCGCGACATCGACACCGACATCCAGGCCAACGGCCTCTACGACGTCGTCGTCCTCGACTCCGTCATCAACGCCACCACGACCCTCGACTATCAGCACTGGGTACTGACCACCGTCAACGCCCTGTGCGCGGCCGACGGCGTCGTGTGCCTCGGCACCCGCAACCTCGCCCGCGAACTCCGCGACGAGCAGGCCAAGCGCGTCACCTCGCAGACCGCCACCACGAAGATGAGCTTCCTCGACGAGGACAACGTCGAGATGAACTTCGTCAAGGGCAAGTGGCAGAAGCTCCGCTTCCACACCCCCGAAACCCTCGAACCGCTCCTCCGACGCTACTTCGAAGACGTGAAGGTCATTGACCTCAGCGGCTCCAACATCAAGGCCACCTGTCGCCGCCCCATCCCCCTCCCGAAAGAGGAGTACGAAAGGGCCTTCGAGCAGGAATTCAACATGCCTTACCCGAATGGCTTCCGGCATGACAGGCACCTGGAATTGGTGGGAAATTTGATAAAATTGGTTATAGAGAGGAACCGTTCTCTCGGGAATTGAGAATTCAGTGGGGAATTCATGCCGGAACGAATAAGGGTGGGAATCGAGTCGCGCTCTCGGTACCACATCATGTGGCTCGCAGGGGTGCGCCACGTGGCCCTCGACCAGCACTGCCTGCGGGCCTTCGGGCAACCGGACCGCCCGCGGGTCGACCCGAAGCGTCGGCACCAGCTCGTCGAACTGCCGACGGCCAACCAGCCGCTCGCCTGGTACCTGTGCGCGCTGCCCAACCCCTGGCGATGGAGCGACAACGCCCACCTCGCCTTCGAGGCCGCGCCGGGGGAGAACTGGGAAGGGCCCGCCCTCGTCCCCGGCCTCCAGGTCCGGCTGGAGAACGCTCGCCCCATCACCGGATGGGGCGAGCGCGACATCCCCGCCACCGAAGCCCGCCGGAACTCCCAAAGGTTCCGGACCTGCCGCAACTACCAGTTCGCATGGTGGCTGCGCACGAACCGCGACGCGCCGGATGCGCCGCCGGAGTTCGTGCCGCCCAGGAGGCCCGGCGAGGGTGAGCAGATGACGCTCATGTGAGGCGAGAGCCCGCGCCTCAGAACTCCTGAGGTGCGGGCTCACCGTCAGTGGTGGTCGCGGAACCGACGAATGGCCTCGCGAATCCGCTCGGCAACCTCAACCAAGGTCACGACCAGCCGCTCAAATTCGGTGGCAAGGTTGGCGACGACCCAGAACGAGAGGCTGACGGCCCCTGCGAATGCGAGGGGATCAGGGCGATCACCTCCGAGCTCTTGGCCGTCAACGGCGAGATCCCCGGCCTGCGCCGGTTCGCCCAGCGCGTCGGCGCCACCGTCTGCCCAGGAAACGGCGAAGCCCCGCTGGTCCGGATTTCTCCGGGGCGGGGGCTTCGTGTTGGGTCAGCGCCGCCAGCGTTCCCGGCCGGGCCCCTTGCAGGTGTAGAGCCTGCCGTTCTCCTTGCCGATTCCCGTCGATCCGGGGGTGGAGCAGTAGGCGCCGGGGGTGACGGTGCCGACGCTGCCGCCCCCGTCGGAGCCGCCGGGCGACGAGGAGCTGGAACCGTCCGAGTCGTCGTCCGTGCCGGGCGGCGTCGGGTCGGGGTGCAGCTCGGTGAACTCCGTCTTCGGGCAGGCGGTGCCGGGCGAGGTCACCTTGAGGTACGCCGTGGTGGTCCTCGGGTACTTGATCTCCTCGCCGGCCTCCGGGTCCTGGAAGCAGACGATCCAGTCGTCGACGGTCGCGGGGACGGTGACGTCGGTGTAGGCGCTGTCCGCCTCGATCGCCTGGAGGGCGAGCGGCTTGAGCGTCGTGGACGCCTTCTCGAAGGTCTGGCCGACGACCTTCGGCATCTTTGGGTACGGGATCGGCTCGCCGTCCTTCGCGGGGCACGGCCATTCGTTGCGGACCACGCCGAAGTCGAGCGTGGGCATCGAGCCGACCTTCTTGGCCGCCGAGGTCTGGAAGCACACCCTCCAGTTGTCGTCGTCCCACTGCCCGGCGTCGCCGTCCGAGGCGTCGTGGGAGATTGCGTTGAATCCGGTGGAGTAGGCGGCGGCCTTGGCCGTCTTGAGGTTCTGGCCCACGTAGTTGGGCGGCCCACTGGGTGACGGGCTTGCGGACGGGGTGGGCGTGGCCGTCACCTCGGCCGTTGCCGTTGCGGCCGACTTCGGCTTCGCGTCGCCCTTCGGGTCCTTCGGCGGGTCGCTGAGGAACGGCGTGATGAACCAGAGGCTGGCGAGGACGGTGGCGATGATCTTCTTTGTCTGGCTCCACTGGCTGAGCCACGCGAGCGCGATTCCGCCGGGAGGGAAGATGACCAGCGCCGTGATGATGAGTGCCGGGTGCTGCCACCAGCGTCGGACCGGTGCCGGAGGATACGGGTACGGCGACTGGCCGTACGGCGGGGGCTGCTGGGGGTAGCCGTATCCGGGCGGCGGTTGCGTCAAAGGGTTCTCCCCGAAAATGAAGTGAGCGTCGCTCAACCTGCACAGACTGCGGAAGCTGCCTGCTCCCCAACGCGCAGAGCGAGACGGCAGAGGCCCCGCCGTTGCGGCAGGGGCTGGGGCTGAATGTCTACTTCGCGGGGATGGTCCACTTCTTCGGTTCATCGATCGACGCGGGGGCGTACACGGCCGTGGTGGGGCGTGTTCCCTTGGGCACGGCGAACATGATGTTCCCGCGCACGCAGTCGCCGGCCGCGAGCTTGGCACCGCCCGCAGGGAACTCGGGCTTCGGGCCCCCAGAGGCGAACTCGGAGTCGATGCGGGCGCCGTCCGCTGTCGCGAGCTGCCAGGAGTTCTGGTGAGCCTCGATGTTGCCCTTGACCGAGCAGAGCTTGACCTCCAGGGCCGCCCACTCGTCACCCTTGGCGCCGGCCGAGACTTCTGCCGGGGAGAAGTCGGCGCTCGCGGGCTGGATGTACTTTGAGGCGGTGACGTTCACCTCGACCTCGCCTTGCGGGGGGAGGTTCGTTCGGAAGATGAAGGTGTCCCCGAAGCTCAGCGGCTCGTTCGCCGACGGGGCCGACGTCGTCGGAGCGGCGGTGCTGGGTACGGCCGTGGCCTTCGAGACGGTCGGCTTGGCGTCGGGCTCACCGGAGCCGGAGCAGCCGGTGACGAGAACGGCGAGGGCGGCGGCCGTGACGGACCTGCGTATCACGGTCTGCGCGGGTGTCGGCATGTGAGGACTCCTGGAGACGGGACGTTGAGCGGCGCTCAACATACACAGGAGGTTCACGCTCTGTAGGGTCGGTGTCTGAAATGAGACGACTCAGCGTGGCGGTATCGGCAAGATGAGGGATCATGGGCCTGGGCGCGGGGGCGCACCCGAGCCGTGAAGGACCCCGACGTGGGACGCCCCGACAAGGCCGCGCGTGCGGCCATCGCGCGCCGCCGCTCGGACGCCATCGACCTCCGCCTCGCCGGCGTGGACTGGCTGACGATCGCCCGCAAGCTCGCCGCCGACCCTGCCGTCAACAGCGACGGCATCGCCTACCCGCAGGGGTACGGCATCGAGAAGTACCGAAAGCGCCAAGACCCGCCGAGCGACGAGGCACTGATCCACGCCGCCTGCCGCGATGTCCGTACCGCGCTCGCCGACCGGCGCGCCGAGCTAAACGACGACGTCGACGAACTGCGCGCACTGGAAGCCGACAGGCTCGACCGGCTGTTCTTCGTCGCCTACAAGAAGGCCATCCGCGACCAGGACCTCGCGGCCGTCGACCGCACCCTGCGGATCATGGAACGGCGCGCACGGCTCCTCGGCCTCGACATGCCCGTCCGCACCGAGCTGTCCGGCCCGGACGGCGGGCCGGTACAGGTGGAGAACGCCACGGTGGACGAGCTGGAGAAGCTGATCGCGCTCACCGACCCGGACGCCGAGTGAGGGCCCGGGACAACGCGAGCATCGTCGCCCGATACAAGACGCTGCCGCCAGCACACCGCCGCTCCATAGCCCGGTCCGCCTCCCCGGGGCTGCGGGCCGAGCTCGTACGAGCCGAACGGCAGCTCGCGATGGACCGCTCCCCGGGGGCACTCGCCGCTGTGCTCACCGGGGGCCGGGAGATGCAGGCACCTCACCTTGACCTGATCGACCAGGCGTTCATCGACATGGCCGAGGGGCGATGCGAGCGCGTCATGCTCACCATGCCCCCGCGGCACGGCAAGAGCCGTCGCGCCTCCCGCTGGGCCCCGCTGTGGTACCTGCGGCGCAACCCCGGCCACCGCATGATGATCGCCAGCTACTCCGCCGACCTGGCCGATGACCACGGCCGGTGGATCCGAGACGCCATCCACACCTGGGGCGACGACCTCGGCCTCCAGCTCAAGCCCGGCAGCCAGGCCGCCAACCGCTTCGACATTGTCGGTGGCGAAGGCGGACTCCTCGCCGCCGGCATCGGCGGAGGCCTGACCGGACGCGGCGCGCACATCGCCATCGTGGACGACCCGGTCAAGGACATGGCCGACGCCGACTCCCCGACCATGCGCAAGCGCGCCTGGGACTGGTGGACCTCCGTCGTGCAGACCCGCCTCGAACCAGTCGGCGCGATCTGCCTGATCCAGACCCGCTGGCACGAGGACGACCTCGCCGGACGCATCCTCGCCACCGAACGCGACGCCTGGCGCGTTATCGACCTGCCCGCCCTGGCAGACAGCCCCGACGACCCGCTCGGCCGCGCGCCGGGAGAAGCCCTGTGGCCCGAACGCTTCACCACCGCCCACCACGCCAAGACCCGCAAGCGCGTCGGCGAACGCGTCTGGGGCGCCCTCTACATGCAGAAGCCGCGCCCGCCCGCGGGAGGCGTGTGGCAGCGCGAGTGGATCGACAACGCCCGCATCAATGCCGTGCAGTTCTCCGGCCTCGACATGGCGCGCATCATCGTCGCTGTTGACCCCGCTGGCGGTGAGAGCACCGTCGGCGACGAGACTGGCATCGTCGGCGTCGCCCGCGACTTCGACCGGCAGCTCTACGTCGTTGCCGACCGGTCCGGCTCGATGGGCGCGAACGACTGGGGCCTGGCCGCCTGTCGCCTGGCCCTGGAACTCAAGGCCGACGCCATCGTGGTGGAGAAGAACTATGGCGGCGACATGGCGAAGCAGGTGGTCACCCAGGCGTGGGAGCAGCTGCGCAGGGACGGCGTCACCAAGGGCCTGCTCATGCCGATGATCCTGGAGGTCACCGCGAAGGTCGGAAAGCGGCTCCGCGCGGCGCCCGTGGCCCAGCTGTACGAGCAGCAGCTCGTCCACCACGTTGGCGAGTACACCGAGCTGGAGGACCAGATGGTCACCTGGGTCGAAGGGATGGACAGCCCGGACCGCATGGACGCCGCCGTGCACGGCCTTACCGAGCTGGCCGACCCCGACCAGCTCGACACACTCCCGCCCGGCTCGGACGACGACCGCTTCGACGGACGGCGATGACACCGACCGGCAAGCGACCTTGAGACGGAAACGGTCCCAGGAGGAAACGGACCATTGGCACCTCGATGTTCGGGCGCCTTCGGGACCACCCTCGTCAACGAGCCTGTCATCGTCAGCGTGACCCGGTACCTCGTCCGCGTGGCGCCAGCAGGTGGATCGTGCCCGTGGGAGTGAACAGCTGGGATCTGACCGGGGGCGGTGCCCTACGGTGAGAGTGGGAGGTCGAACCGACTGGTCAAGCTGGCTCGCTCTCCCTTGTGCCCCGCTCCTTTTGGTGCGGGGCACAGCACGTTCCCGTGGAGGTTACGGGGCGGGGGTGTAGTGGACGACGGTGGTCTCGCATGCCTCCGCGTACACGGCCAGGGCGTCGGCCTCAGCTTGGTCTACGGTGAGTCCCCAGCGGAGCTTGGTGGCGACCCACTCCGAGGTGTACCGGCAGTGGGAGTCCAGCAGGGGCGGCATCCACTCGCGCGGGTCCTGGTCGCTCTTGGACCGGTTGGTTCGGGCGGTGACGGCGACGAGCGAGGTGGCGGCATCCTGGTCGTTGGCGTATGCCTCCCGGCGCTTCGCATCCCAGTTCGAGGCCTCAGCTGGCAGGGGGCGTCATTCGAGCCGTGCAGTATTCCTGCCTGACGCTGGTGGCTGAGCAGTCCGAAGTGCGGCCGCGGCCTGGCCAGGAGGCCCCAACGGCGTTGCGGTCCGGGGAGGTCCGACGTCGTCGAACCACAAAGTGACGAGCAGGGTGCATCGCCAGCACACGTCGCAGTCTGGCGAGAGCGTCCAGGTAAGGGTGCTGGGCTGGAGCTGTTGGCACTCTGGTCGTAGCTGGAAGAAATACCGTGGCAAGGAGCGGTTCCCAATCTCCGGCGATGGTGAGGTAGCTGCAGAACGGCACGGATGCCACGCTGTCGACAGGAGTGTCGACGGCCGTGACGGTGTGCCAGCCGCCGACCAGGGAAAGGCTCGGGACAGAAGGAGCTCGCTGCTCTGGCGGAAATATCCGGCACTGGTCGAGTCGAGGTCAAAACGTAATGTGGACACCTCGCTGCCGCCGGTAAGATCATTCTGCTTATTCTTCGCCAGCGAGAGATGCCGGGAAAGACCATGAAACTGCGCAAGGCCGCCCTTCCGATCGCCGCCGTCATACCGGCCCTGCTCGTCATGTCCGCATGCAGCGGAGAATCCTCGGATTCCGACTCCAAGAAGCCGAATCCGAGCGCGAAGAGCAAGCAGAGCGCCGAGGAGAAAGAGGCCGCCGAGGCGAAGCGTCTGGGGGCGTTCGACGGAAAGGCCCTCGAAAAGGCCGCCATCACCGGAAAGACCGCGGGCTTCGACGCCAAGAAGATCGCCAAGGCGGACGTCGAGGCCGGCCGCGGCATGGAGGCCGACAAGAAGGCCTGCCAGCCCCTCGCCAGCCTCGTCGGCGGCTTCACGCACGTCCCCGCCGTGAGTACGGTGCACCGCTCCCTCCAGCCCGTCGAGGCCGCCAACGCGACCGTCGGCTCCATGTGGCTCGCCTCGCACTCCGCGGACAACGCCACCCGGGTGATGAAGGAGCTCCGCACGGCCGTCACCGAATGCCCCAAGGGCTTCAAGACCCTGGGCCTCACCTACGGCAAGGTCGAGAGCCTCCCGGCGCCGAAGCTCGGCGACGAGGCCGTCGGCTACCGGATCACCGGCGACATCGGCAAGCAGAAGGTGCCGATGACGTACACGGTGGTGCGCAGCGGGGGCGTGATCGCGGCGTTCTACGGGGTGAACATGCTGGACCAGAAGAAGGCCGCGATCCCGGAGCCGGTCGTCAAGGCCCAGCTGGAGCGGATCGCGGACGCTACGGGCTGACACCGCCACGGTAGGAACGGAAAAGGGCCGTCCCCCCGGCACCCCCCACGGGGCGGCCCCCGGGGCATATAAACA
>NZ_JBSGTX010000095.1:7863-25889 GCF_053607625.1 Streptomyces sp. NPDC055103 | reverse complement strand
TGGCGCTCTCCTTCGACCACCGCCTGGTCGACGGCGAGCTCGGCTCGAAGTTCCTCGCGGACATCGCCGCGATCCTGGAACAGCCGAAACGGCTCATCACCTGGGCCTGATCTCCCTGCTGCGGTAGGCGGGTTCGCCCGTTTCACGTGAAACATCCGGTGGTGGCATGTGCCACCACCGGATGTCTTTCTGTGCGGCATGGATCTGCTCCTTGAACCGCCGCACGGCGTCGGGCCCGTCCGGCAGAGCCACTACGACTCCCGGCTCTGGCGTTTACAGGCCCCCGTCCGCATCCTGGACGGCGGCTCCTGTTGCACCTCTGTTGTATCTATGCTGTGTCCATGGCATCCGCACCCCCAGCCGCAGACCGCGTCTACATGCACGTCAAGCAGGCGGTGCTCGACCGTCGTTACGAGGGCGGCACCCTCCTCACCGAGGGGGAGCTCGCCCTGGCGGTGGGGGTGTCACGGACGCCCGTCCGCGAGGCCCTGCTCAAGCTGGAGATGGAAGGGCTGCTCAAGCTCTATCCGAAGAAGGGCGCCCTCGTCCTGGCCGTCTCCGCCCAGGAGATCGCCGACGTCGTCGAGACCCGGCTGCTCGTCGAGGAGTTCGCGGTCCGCCGGGCCGTGCCCGCGTCCGCCGCGCTGATCGCGCGGCTCGAAGAGCTCCTGGAGGAGCAGAAGCGGCGCGCGGAGGCCGGGGACCTCGCCGAGGTCGCCGTGACCGACCGGTGCTTCCACGCCGAGATCGTCCGCCACGCGGGCAACCAGATCCTGTCCCGTCTCTACGACCAGCTCCGCGACCGCCAGCTCCGCATGGGCGTCGCCGTGATGCAGTCCCAGCCCGACCGGATCGCCAAGAACATCGCCGAGCACGCCGAGATCCTCGACCGGATCCGCGCCGGCGACGTGGAGGGCGCGGCCCACTGCGTCCGCCAGCACCTCAGCTGGGTCAAGGTCCTCGTCCGGGGTGAGGACCGATGAGCCCCGACAAGGGGAAGGGGAGGGCCCGGCGCGGCGGGAACGGCTGCGGCTCCGCCGTCACTCTGCCCGGCGACCCGCCCGGCGGCCGTCGCGCCGCCCTCGTCTGGGGCGTCGGCGTCGCCGTCTACTTCGTCGCCGTCATCTTCCGCACGTCCCTGGGCGTCGCGGGCCTCGACGCCGCCGACCGCTTCGACGTCAACGCCTCCGCGCTCTCCACCTTCTCCATACTCCAGCTGCTCGTCTACGCGGGCATGCAGATACCCGTCGGGCTCATGGTCGACCGGCTCGGCACCAAGAAGGTCCTGGCCATCGGTGTCCTGCTCTTCACCCTCGGCCAGCTCGGCTTCGCGCTCTCGCCCACCTACGGCACGGCGCTCGCCTCCCGCGCGCTCCTCGGCTGCGGCGACGCCATGACCTTCATCAGCGTCCTGCGGCTCGGCAGCCGCTGGTTCCCCGCCCGGCGCGGCCCGCTCATCGGCCAGGTCGCCGCCCTCTTCGGCATGGCCGGCAATCTCGTCTCGACCGTCTTCATCGCCCGCGCCCTGCACGGCCTCGGCTGGACGACCACCTTCGTCGGCAGCTCACTCGCGGGCGTGCTCGTGCTCGTCCTGCTGCTGCTCTTCCTCAAGGACCACCCCGAGGGGTACGAGCCCGAGCCCTCCCGGCACGCGGGCGCCGCCTTCGTACGCCGCCAGATCGCCGAGTCGTGGCGGGAGCCCGGCACCCGGCTCGGCATGTGGGTCCACTTCACCACCCAGTTCCCGGCGATGGTGTTCCTGCTGCTGTGGGGGCTGCCGTACCTCGTCGAGGCGCAGGGACTGTCCCGGGGCACGGCGGGTGAACTGCTGACCCTGGTCGTGCTCTCCAACATGGTCGTCGGTCTGGCGTACGGGCAGATCATCGCCCGCCACCACACGGCCCGTGCCCCGCTCGCCCTCGGTACGGTCGCGGCGACCGCCCTGCTGTGGGGGGCCACCCTCGCGTACCCCGGAGACCACGCCCCGATGTGGCTGCTGATCACCCTCTGCCTGGTCCTCGGGGCCTGCGGACCGGCCTCGATGATCGGCTTCGACTTCGCGCGTCCGGCCAATCCGCCGGAGCGTCAGGGCACGGCCTCCGGAATCGTCAACATGGGCGGTTTCGTCGCCTCGATGACGACGCTGCTCGCCGTGGGCGTGCTGCTCGACGCGACCGGTGGCAACTACCGGATCGCGTTCTCGTCCGTCTTCGTCCTGGAGGCCTTCGGGGTCGTGCAGATCCTGCGCCTCAAGGCCCGCACCCACCGCAGGGAGCGGGAGCGGCTCGTCGCCAGCCGCGTGGAGGCCGTACACGTACCGGCGTGAAGCCGTTCTACCGGGGAGTCACCGCGAAGTTGTCGAGGATCGCCCGCGCCAGGTCCTCGTCGCCCTCCGACTTGATCCGGTCGGCGACGTCGGCCGGCCTGACGCGGCCGCAGGCGAGCCGTACGAACGTCTCCCAGTCCATCGCGAGCGTCACCGCCGGGCCCAGCGACGGCGCGCCGTCGATCGAGCCCCGGCCCTCCGCGTCGACCCGTACCGTCCGCAGGAACTCCACCGGACCGGTCACGTCGAGCACCACCGCCGAGGACGCGGGCGCCCCGGCGTCCTTGGCGACGACCTTCGGGAGGGCCTCCAGGAGCACGTCACGGGTGACGTGCGCGCCGGCCGAGTCCAGGTTGCCCGGCGTGCCGAGCGCGACCCGCAGGTCCTGCTCGTGCACCCACACGTCGAAGGCGCGCATCCGGTAGGCCAGTTCGAGGGACTGCTCGGCGCCGAGGGGGGCGCGGATCATGTGCTCGGGGGAGCGGTTCTCGTTGCGGAGCTGGCGGGCCCGGCGGATGAGGATGTACTCCAGCTCCGAGGTCATCTCCGGCGCGGTGTGGTGCCGCCGCACATCGACCTGGACTTCCATGTAGCGGGCGAAGTCACTGCGTACGTGGTACAGATCGCGCGGCAGGGAGTGGATCGGGCGGGGGTCGCCGAGCATCTCCGTCTCCATGCCGATGACGTGGGAGACGATGTCCCGCACCGACCAGCCGATGCACGGGGTCGGCCGGTTCCACTCGCCCTCCACGAGCGGCTGCACCAGCTCGGCTATCGCCTCGATGGAATGGGTCCAGGCGTCGGCGTAGTTCTGGAGGCTGGGATGGACGGTCACGGGACCCCTCGGCGGTTCTTCGGTGCGCGGGCTGAAAACACGACTGGGTGGGAGGCTCGGACGCTAAGTTACGCTGCCCGAAGGCACCCCGGCAGTGCTTTCGTGTGACGATCGTAGGCCGGTGTTGACGGCTCGAATGCCAGGACGGTGGTAGTGTGCGCGCCTCGCTGATCCAGATCGCGGTAGACCCGGACGAACCGGTCGACGCACGGCGGGCCCGCGTGGCCCGTCTCGTACGGGAGGAATCCGGCCACGCCGATCTTGTCGTCCTGCCGGAACTGTGGCCCATGGGGGCCTTCGCGTACGAGTCCTTCGCCGCCGAGGCCGAGCCGCTCAACGGCCCGACGCACCGGATGATGGCGGAGGCCGCGCGGGACGCCGGGGTCTGGCTGCACGCCGGTTCCTTCGTCGAGGCGGAGGGCGGCGCGCTCTACAACACCTCGCTGGTCCTCTCCCCCGACGGCGAACTCGCCGCCTCCTACCGGAAGATCCACCGCTTCGGCTTCGACAAGGGCGAGGCGGTGCTGATGGCCGCCGGGGAGGACCTGGTCACCGTCGACCTGCCGCACCTCACCCTCGGCGTCGGCACCTGCTACGACCTGCGCTTCCCCGAGCTCTTCCGCGGCCTCGTCGACGCGGGCGCCCAGGCCTTCGTCGTCCCGGCCGGCTGGCCGGCCCGCCGCCGTGCGCACTGGACGCTCCTCGCCCAGGCCCGGGCGGTCGAGAACCAGGCGTACGTCCTCGCCTGCGGCACCGCCGGTACGCACGCGGGCGTCGAACAGGCCGGGCACTCGATCGTCGTCGACCCGTGGGGCGAGGTCCTCGCGGAGGCGGGCCCGGACGAGGAGATCCTGCGGGTCGTCCTCGACCCGGCGAAGGTGACGGCGACGCGCGAACAGTTCCCAGCGCTCAAGGACCGCGTCCTGGGCGTCGCGGCGCCGCGCACCCGCCGCGCCTGACGGGGAACGGGGTCTGTGTGAACGACCACGACCACGAGAAGTCCCCGGCCGGGGACCTCCCGGCCGGGGACCTCCCGGCCGGGGACCTCCCGGCAGGCGACCTCCCGGCCGGGGACCTCCCGGCAGGCGACCTCCCGGCCGGGGACCTCCCCGCCGACCGGCACGTCGCCGCCTTCGCCGCGCTCTTCGGACCGCCGCCCGAGGCGCCCGCCGTGCCCGTCGACTGGGACGCGGTCGAGGAGTGGGCCGGAATCCGGCTGCCCGCCGACTACAAGGCCATCGCCACGGCCTACGGTCCGCTGGACATCGGCGAACGGCTCTGGCTGCACACGCCGTTCGCCCGCGAGGGCGGCTGGTTCGACTACGGCGACTTCGTCGCGGACTGCCGCCGGATCGCCCCCGGGGTCCTCCCCTTCGCCGGCACGAACAGATCCGACACCCTGTTCTGGGACGCCACCGCCTCCGACGACCCGGACGAATGGCCCGTCGTCATCCACCGTGTGCACGAGGAGGCCAAGGGCCGCGACCCTTGGCTCCGCCCCGGAACCACCCTGATCCCCACTCTCGCCGGCTTCGTCGCCGACGGCCTGAGCCCGGTCATCGCCCGCAGCGCCCGCGCCGGCGACCAGGCGTACGCGTGGACGCCGCCGCCGCGCCGCCCGGAGCCGACCCCCGAGCAGCGGGCCGCGCTGGCCGGCGGCAGCGGTCTCGGCACCCTCACCGTCCTGATCCCGCCACCGGCCGAACCCGTCCTCGGCGAGCGGAGCTGGGAGTGGCTGTACGAACGCCTCGGTACCCGCCTCCCCGCCGAGTACGTCCGCCTGATGGAGGCGTACGGGGCCGGCTGCTGGTGCGACTGGCTGCGGGTCGGTCTCCCGCTGGGCACCGGGCAGTACGACCTCGCGCCCTGGGCCGAGTGGTACGGAGAGACCTACCGGGACCTGCGGGCCGACCACCCCCAGTACCACCCGCTGGCCGCCTGGCCCGAGGAGGGCGGGTTCCTCGCCTTCGCCAGCTCCATCGACGGCGACCAGCTGTGCTGGCTCACCGAGGGCGACGACCCCGACGCCTGGCCGCTGGTCGTCGTCCCGCGCCACGCCGACCAGGGCCCGCCGCTCACCGGCACCCTCACCGAGAACCTGCTGGCCTGGCTGCGCGGCGAACTCGGCACGGAGGGCCTGCCCCGCTTGGTACGACCCGGCGAGGACCCGCTGGAGTTCATCGGGTTCGAGCGGTTCGAGGACGAGGACGACCAGCAGGGCTAGGGCCTGTCCGGGGCAGGCCTGGCCCAGCCGGGTTGGTACCGGCCGGGTCGGTCCTGGCCCAGCCGGGCCCGATACCGGCCGGGTCAGGCCTGGCTCTCCGCCCACAGCTGCGTGACGCGCGAGAGGCCCGCGCGGATCGCGCCGCCGCGGGTGAGCGCCGCGCGGTCCACGCCCGCGAAGATCAGCGCCAGGGTGAGGTCCGCCGCGCCCGCCCGGCCCGTCACCGTGACGTCGAGCCGGCGCCGGCTCCCCCGCCCCGCCCCGCGCACCGACACCGTGACCCCCGGGTCCTCGGCGTCCGCCGCGCGCGCCAGCACCCAGGAGCGCCGGTCCCGCGCCCACAGCCGGTAGTGGTCGCCTCCGTAGCGCAGCTGGAGGGCGCGCTGGCGGGCCGTGGCGCCGATCCGGTTGCGGGTCATGGAGACGAGGGCGTCGCCGACGCGGAGGGTCGCGCGGTTCAGGGTCGGCAGCCGGATCGCCTCGGTGTGGATGCCGCGCGTGTCGTACGAGGCCGGCGGGATCAGAGTGCCCCGCAGCTCCGAGACGACGACCCCCTGGACCGTCTGCCGCAGCGGCGCCTCCACGGTGATCTCGCCGAACTCGGCGGACGCGCCCCGCCATCCGGCCTTCCGCTCGTACCCCTTGCCCTCGCGCCACCGGCGCAGCGTGAACGGCGTGACGGTGGTGTGCATGGCTCCCCCTGGTGTGCTGCCTCCGGTCGTCAGACGACGATCGCATGGAGGGCCGCGCGCTCGGGATCCGGGCCTGGATCCCGGCCCTGGCCTGGATCCCGGCCCTGGCCTGGATCCCGGCCCTGGCCTGGATCCCGGCCCTGGCCTGGATGCCGGCCCTGGCCTGGATCCCGGCCCTGGCCCGGGTGCAGGCCCCGGCCCGGGTCCTGGCCCTCGCCCGAGCCCGTGGCGTACTCCGCCCAGGCCGCCGCCAGCCGCCGTACCGCTTCCGTCAGGACCTCGGGCGGCGCGAGGAAGTGGAGCCTGAGCCGGCGGACGCTGCCGCCGAGGGCGTCGGTCGTGACGCCGGGCAGGACGGCCACTCCGTGCCGCAGGGCGAGCTGCGCGAAGGAGACGCCGTCGCCGTGCGGGAGCCGTACCCACAGGGTCTGGCCTCCGGTCGCCGGGGCGCAGGTCCAGGACGGCAGCCGCCGGGTGAGCTCGGCCCTGAGGTGGTCGTGGCCGGCGCGCACCGACGCCGTACGGGCCTCCAGGACGGGGGTGAAGTCGGCGAGCAGGCGGGTCGCGGCCAGTTGGGACGGGAGGTCGCTGCCCAGGTCGTGCAGGGCCTTGAGCCGGGCGAGGCGGGCGATCAGCGGCGCCGGGCCCCGCACCCAGCCGATCCGCAGCCCGCCCCACACGACCTTGCTCAACGAGCCGACCGCGATCACCTCGCCGTAGGAGGAGAGGGAGGGCGCCGGTGCCCCTGGCCCGTCGAAGGCCAGGTCGGCGAGGACCTCGTCGTCGACGAGCGGCACGCCCAGCGCGTTCGCCGCCTCGACGAGCCGCCGCCCCGCGAGCGGCGGGAGGACGGTCCCGGTCGGGTTCTGGAACCGGGCCACGACATAGGCCAGGGCCGGACGGTGACGCTCCATCACCCGGACCGCCTCCGCCACGTCCACGCCGTCGGGACCCACCGCCACCGGCAGCGGTACGGCCGCCGCCTCCCGGAAGAGGTCGAGCGCCCCCGGGTACGTCGGCGCCTCCACCAGCACCCCGTCGCCGGGCGCCAGCAGCAGCCGGGTGAGCAGCGCGAGCCCCTGCTGGGCCCCGGTGGTGACGAGGATCCGCTCCGGACCGGTCGGCACGCCCCGCGCCGTGTACCGCGCGGCGACCGCCGCCCGCAGCGCCCCGAGCCCGGCCGGGTGGTAGCCGAGGTCCCCGTCGGGCAGGACGAGGGAGCGGTACGCCTCCGCCAGCTCGGGCGGAGGCTGCGAGGGCGCGGCGCAGCTCAGCAGGATCACGTCGTCGGGCGTCGTCTCCAGGAGGTGCAGGAAGAGCGGGTTCGACGTCTCGGCCACCCGGGGAGTCTCGTTCGCCCGTGGCGCCTCGGGGGCGAGGGCCGCCCTGGCGACCCGGGTGCCGCTGCCCTGCCGCCGTACGAGCCGCCCTTCCTGGCGGAGGGTGTCGTAGGCGGCGACGACCGTCGTACGGCCCACGGCGAGGGCCGTCGCGAGCCGCCGGTCCGGGGGCAGAGGCGCGCCGGGCGGCAGCGCCCCCTCGTCGATCAGCCGGCGCAGCCGGGCGGCGAGCAGGAGGTAGAGCGGGCCGCGCCCGGCGGACCAGCGGCCGAGCCGGGCGACCAGCTCGTCGGTCGTGTGCGGGGTGGTGAGGGTGATTGGCTCCATCGCCGAACCAATCTGCCGGGATTGGACCTGGGAAGGCAAACGCCCGGTCCACAGACTGGGCGCATGAGCCACGCCGACTCCGCCGCGTCCTCCGCCACGTCTTCCTCCTCCTTTTCCTCCGCCACTTCCTCCTCTGCCGCGTCCTCCGGCGCCGCGTCCGCGTCCTCCGACGCGGTCCGCCCCGAGACCCTCGCCGTCCACCCGCCCCACGTCGAGATCACCGGCAGCCGGCCGCTCGGCGTGCCCCTCCACCAGGGCCACGTCTTCGCCTTCGACTCGGCCGACGCCCTCGCCGAGGCCTTCACCTCTCCCGACGCGTTCATGTACAGCCGCCACGGCAACCCCACCGTCCGCACCCTGGAGAACGCCGTGACCCGCCTCGAAGGCGGGGCCGCGGGCATCTCCTTCGCCTCCGGCATGGGCGCGGTCAGCGGCGTCCTGCACGCGCTGCTCGGCAGCGGGGGCCACGTCGTCGCCCAGACCTGTCTGTACGGCGGTACGTACGCGGTCCTCACCGACCTCGCCACGCGCTGGGGCGTCGACGTCACGTACGTCTCCGGCACGGACCCGGAGGAGGTGCGGGCGGCCCTGCGTCCCGAGACGCGCCTCCTCTACCTGGAGACCATCGCCAACCCGACGACCCGCGTCTCCGACCTGCCCGCGCTCGCCGCCGTCGCGGGCGAGGCCGGGGTCCCGGTCGTCGTCGACAACACCTTCGCCTCCCCGCTGCTCTGCCGGCCCCTGCACCACGGCGCCGACATCGTCGTCCACTCCGCCACCAAGTACCTCGCGGGGCACGCGGACGTCCTCGGCGGCGTCGCCGTCTTCAAGGACCCCGAGCTCTTCCGCCGCGTCCGTCACCACACGGTCGAACAGGGCGCGTCGACCGACCCGTTCGCCGCGTGGCTCACCCTGCGCGGCATGCAGACCCTGTCGCTGCGCATCGCGCGCCAGTGCGCGAACGCCGCCGAGCTCGCCGCCCGTCTCGAGGCGCACCCGGCGGTCGCGGCCGTCCGCCACCCCGCCCTCGCGAGCCACCCCGACCGGGAGATCGCCGAGCGGCTGCTGCCCGACGGGGGCGGCGGCGTGATCTCGGTCGACCTCGCGGGGGGCCGTGAGGCGGGCCGTACCTTCGTCGAGGCGGTGCGGCTCGCGTCGCTGAGCGTCTCCCTGGGCGATGTGAAGACCCTGGTGATGCACCCGGCCTCCACCTCGCACCACCAGCTCGACGCGGCGGCCCTGGCGGTGGCGGGCATCGGCCCGGGCACGGTCAGGATCTCCGCCGGCATCGAGCACGTCGAGGACCTGTGGGCGGACCTGGAACAGGCACTGTCCAAGGCCGCGTGAGGGACGGTCAGTCCTCGCGGAACCAAGGCCGCGTGAGGAAGGAGAGGAAGGATCAGTCCTCGCGTTCCCGCTCGGCCATCCGGATCACGCACACCGCCACGGCGACGAGCAGGGCCGCGTCCGTGTCCTCGCGGACCACGTTCACGGCGTACGTCTCGCGGACGTGGAACCACTGCCGGGAGATGTGGGCCAGGAGTTCGCCGTCGTACTCGACGGTGAACTCCCGGTCCAGGATCCGGCCGCTGACGTCCAGCTCGGTGCCCTCGACGAGGGTGACCCGGTAGTGGTTGCGGAGGAGCGAGAGCCGTTTGCGGCGGATGCTCGCCAGCGGGCGCTCGTCCCGCTCGATCGTCATCGCGTCCCGCAGGCTGAACATCTTCTGGCGCAGGGTGATCAGGACCTGTCCGTCGGGGTCCTTCAGCTCCAGGGTGTCGCGCAGCCGCATGGCCTTGCCGTCGACGAGGAAGGCGTGGCGGCCCTGCTCGTCCTCGATCCAGTAGTCGTCGCCGATCGCGAAGATCTTGTCCCGTACGAGATATTTCACGCGGATATGCCTGCCCCGTGACCGCTGCGATCACGCCGGGAAATAGCGGATGAACGCGTCCGGGGTCGCGCCGAGCATGTCGCCGAAGGGCGAGCCGAGCTGGTGGATCAGCAGCACCGTGAACACGATGAACCCGGAGAGGCCCATCACCATCACCACATGGGTCGTACTCCTCTTGATCCCGAAGAGGAACATGAACGCCAGCATCAGCGTGCCGCCGATGAGCAGGCCCGTCCACAGCACCGGGGAGAGCCGCTCCTGCGCCGCCGCCTCCCGGCCGCGCCGCGCGTCGTCGACGTGGCCGAGCTGGGCGAGGACCTCCTGCGCCGCGATGTACTCGGCGACGTCCTCGCGCGGTTCCTCGTCCTCGCCGACCGGGAAGAGCTTGCCGCCGCCCGCCCCGCAGCCGATGGCCCCCGGCGCGAGCCCGAGCCCCGGGTCCGCGACCCGTACCGCGTGGACGGAGCGGTTGCCGCGATTGGTCACGGTGTACGAGACGCTGACGGGCCCCGGGACCGCCCCGAGACCGCGCCCCGCGCCCCGGACTGCCCGGGCAGAGCCAGACAGGGCAGCACGAGCAGCCCCACGAGGAGTCCACCTCTCGCCCGATGGCAGTAATAGTCCGATGATCTGCTCACACGCTCGGCCATGCCCGCCATGCTGACCAGCCCCGCGCCCCGATCCGCCGTCCGGACACGCAGTCCCGCCCCACCCGGCCCCCGCTTTCCACCCGTACGGCACTCTTGAACCATGAACGACTCCGCGCCCGCACCCGCGCCCCGCCGTGCCCGTGTCCGCGCCCCCGAGCTGATCGGCAAGGGCGGCTGGCTGAACACGGGCGGGGACGACCTGACCCTCGCCGACCTGCGAGGAAGGGTCGTTCTGCTCGATTTTTGGACATTTTGCTGTGTGAACTGCCTGCACGTCCTCGACGAGCTTCGTGACCTGGAGGAGAAGCACCGCGACACGCTCGTGATCGTCGGTGTGCACTCGCCGAAGTTCGTGCACGAGGCCGAGCACCAGGCCGTCGTCGACGCCGTCGAGCGGTACGAGGTGCATCACCCGGTGCTGGACGACCCGGAGCTCGCGACCTGGAAGCAGTACGCCGTCCGGGCCTGGCCGACGCTCGTCGTGATCGACCCCGAGGGGTACGTCGTCGCCCAGCACGCCGGTGAGGGGCACGCCAACGCGATCCGGACGCTCGTCGAGGAGCTGGAGGCCGAGCACGAGGCCAAGGGCACGCTGCGGCGCGGGGACGGGCCGTACGTGGCGCCCGAGCCCGTCGCCACCGACCTCCGCTTCCCCGGCAAGGCGATCCTCCTGCCGTCCGGGAACCTCCTCGTCTCCGACAGCACCCGGCACCAGCTCGTCGAGCTCGCGGCCGACGGCGAGACCGTCGTCCGGCGGATCGGGGAGGGCGTCTTCCGGGAGCCGCAGGGGCTCGCGCTGCTGCCCGACGGGAAGGTCGTCGTCGCCGACACCGTGAACCACGCCCTGCGCGTGTTCGACCCGGAGACCGGCGCGATCGAGCTCGTCGCCGGCACCGGCAAGCAGTGGTGGCAGGGGTCGCCCACCTCCGGACCCGCCCTGGAGGTCGACCTGTCCTCGCCGTGGGACGTCGCCTGGTGGCAGGGCAAGGTGTGGATCGCCATGGCCGGCGTCCACCAGATCTGGACGTACGACCCCGACAGCGGGACCGTCGAGGTCGCGGCGGGGACGACGAACGAGGGCCTCGTCGACGGGCCCGCCGCCGAGGCCTGGTTCGCGCAGCCTTCCGGGCTGGCCGCGACCGAGGACCGGCTGTGGATCGCCGACTCCGAGAACAGCGCCGTGCGCTGGATCGACACGGAAGGGACCGTGCACACGGCCGTCGGCACCGGTCTCTTCGACTTCGGGCACCGCGACGGCGCCGCCGGCCAGGCCCTGCTCCAGCACCCGCTGGGCGTGACCGCCCTCCCCGACGGCTCGGTCGCGATCAGCGACACGTACAACCGCGCCCTGCGCCGCTTCGACCCGGCGACGGGCGAGGTCACCACCCTCGCCACCGATCTGCGCGAGCCGAGCGACGCCGTGCTCGTCGACGGCGACATCGTGGTCGTCGAGTCCGCCCGCCACCGGCTGACGCGGCTGCGGCTGCCCGAGGAGGCCGTGCGGGTCGAGGCGGTCGCCCACCGCACCAAGCGCGAGGCCACCGAGGTCGCCCCCGGCCGCCTCCGCCTCGACGTCGTCTTCCAGGCCCCGACGGGCCAGAAGCTCGACGACCGCTACGGCCCGTCGACCCGGCTCCTGGTCTCCTCGACCCCGCCGGAGCTGCTGCTCGCCGGCGAGGGCACGGGCACGGACCTCTTCCGTGAGCTCGACCTGAACCCGGACCTCACGGAGGGCGTCCTGCACGTCTCCGCGATGGCGGCGTCCTGCGACGACCCCGCTGGGGGCACCTCCTCTGGGGGAGAGTATCCGGCCTGCCACGTCCACCAGCAGGACTGGGGCGTCCCCCTGAAGATCACGGAGACGGGCGCGACCCGCCTGCCGCTGATCCTCGCGGGCATGGACGACACCCCCTAGGTAGGCGTGTTTCGAAAGTCCCGTCTGCCGGGCGGCGTCTGGCACGCACGCTCGCCGCGTTGTCGGGATCATCCCGATACACCAGTATCGGGACGACCCTCCGCCTTGCGATCGCACGCACCAGACACCGCCCGGCCTGCCCTTCGGGCAGACGACGCTACTTTCGAAACACGCCCTAGCTGATCAGGGGCAGGGGGCGGCTAGCCGACCAGGCCCTGGATCCTGGACGGGCGCCCCGCGGCCCCGTCCAGGCAGCCGGCCACCCACGCCGCCGGGTCGTGGGCGGCCCGCTCGCCGCCCATCCCCTGCCGCTCCATGAGCGCGCACTCCCCGGCGAGCAGCGCCTTCGTGCGCGAGCCGTCGACGTCGTACCCGCGGATGCGCGAGGCCTGGACGAAGCCGCCCTCGTACGCGACGTCCGCGCCCCACGGCGGCCGGTCGTCGTACTGGGCGACGACGACGGCCGCCGCCGTCGCGGCGAGTGCGACGGCGGCGGTGAGACTGATGGCGAACTTCCCCGGAGTCGGGCCCTCGTGACGATGCATGAGGACCAGGCTGCCGAGCGGGGCCTTTCGCCGATGTTTCGCGAGGCGGGGGCCGCTCAGCCCTCCAGGAAGGCGACCAGGGCGTTCGCCAGGAGGTACGGGTCGTCGGCGCCGCAGAGTTCGCGGGCGCTGTGCATCGAGAGGATCGCGACGCCGATGTCGACGGTCTTGATGCCGTGGCGGGCGGCGGTGATCGGGCCGATCGTCGTGCCGCAGGGCATGTCGTTGTTGGAGACGAACGACTGCCAGGGGACGCCCGCCTTCTCGCAGGCGGCGGCGAAGACGGCCCGGCCGCTGCCGTCGGTGGCGTACCGCTGGTTGACGTTCACCTTGAGGATCGGGCCGCCGTTGACGCGCGGGTGGTGCGTCGGGTCGTGGCGTTCCGCGTAGTTGGGGTGGACGGCGTGGCCGGTGTCGGAGGAGAGGCAGACGGTGCCGGCGAAGGCGCGGGCCCGGTCCTCGTAGGCGCCGCCGCGGGCGTAGACCGAGCGCTCCAGGACGTTGCCGAGGAGGGGGCCCTGGGCGCCGGTGTCGGCCTCGGAGCCGTTCTCCTCGTGATCGAAGGCGGCGAGGACCGGGATGTAGGGGAGGTCGTCGCGGTCCGCGAGGGAGGCGAGCGCGGCGACGGCGGCGTGCACGGAGAGGAGGTTGTCCATGCGCGGTCCCGCGAGGAGTTCGAGGTCGCGGCCGAGGTAGGCGGGCGCCTCGACGGGGTGGACCATGAGGTCCCAGCCGGTGACGTCCTCGGCGTCGACGCCGGCCTCGGCGGCGACGAAGGAGATCAGGTCGCCCTCGTGGACGTCGCCGATGCCCCAGATGGGCTGCATGTGGCGCTGGCGCTCCAGCTTCAGGCCGTCGTTGGCGCCGCGGTCGAGGTGGATGGCGAGCTGCGGGACGCGCAGCAGCGGCCGGTCGACGTTGACGAGGTGGTGGCTGCCGTCGCGGAGGGTGAGGCGGCCGGCGAGGCCGAGGTCGCGGTCGAGCCAGGTGTTGAGGAGCGTCCCGCCGTAGATCTCGACGGCGACCTGGCGCCAGCCCTGGGCGCCCATGTCGGGGCGGGGCTTGACGCGCAGGTTGGGGGAGTCGGTGTGGGCGCCGACGATGCGGTACGGGGTGTGGGCGGCGGCGCCCTCCGGCACGTACCAGGCGATGATCGCGCCGCCGCGGATCACGTACTTCCCGCCGCTCGTGCCCGCGGCGCCAGCCGTTGATGTCTCAGTCCACTCGGCGGTCTCCTCGACGCGCCGGAAGCCGGCCTTCTCCAGGCGCTCGGCGGCGCTCGCCACCGCGTGGTACGCCGACGGGGAGGCCGCCAGGAAGGACATGAGGTCATCGGTGTGACCGCGGTCGAAGGGGCCGGCCGTGGGGCGGGAAGCTGCGCTGCTCATGGGCTCCACCTTACGCAGTGGCCGGAATCCGCCTCCGGGGCCGGTGGGGACCGGGGCCCACCTGGACCTTGACGAGTGAGCCGAAGGGGCGCGGCCGGGGGAACGGCCCCGAGCACGGTCGGGGCCGTGAGCCCGGATGGAGCGCCCCGGAGGCGAACCGAGCCTCGAAAAGAGGAGACAGCGGAACGGCCCGCCCCCCTCCCCGGGGACGGGCCGTCGCTCAGGACGAGGGGGCGTTACTAGAACGCGGCCTCGTCCAGGTCCATGACCGAGCCGTCGATGGCCTCGGCGAGCGCGCGCTCGGCGGAGACGCCCGGCAGGACGTTCGCGGCGAAGAACTTCGCGGCGGCGATCTTGCCCTGGTAGAAGGCGACATCCTTGCCGGTCGCGCCGGCGGCCAGCTTCTCGGCGGCGACAGCGGCACCGCGCAGGAGCAGGTAGCCGACGACGACGTCGCCGGAGGCGAGCAGCAGGCGGGTGGTGTTGAGGCCGACCTTGTAGATGTTCTTGACGTCCTCGCCGGTGGCGGTGAGGTCGGTGATCATCGTGCCGACGATGCCTTCGAGGTCGACGGCGGCCTTGGCGAGCGCGTCGCGGGCGACGGCCAGCTCCTCGCCGCCGGTGCCGACCGCGAGGAACTTCTTGATCTCCTCGGACAGCGCGTTCAGGGACGCGCCCTGGTCGCGGACGATCTTGCGGAAGAAGAAGTCCTGGCCCTGGATGGCCGTGGTGCCCTCGTAGAGGGTGTCGATCTTGGCGTCCCGGATGTACTGCTCGATCGGGTACTCCTGCAGGAAGCCGGAGCCGCCGAAGGTCTGGAGCGACTGCGCGAGCTGCTCGTAGCCCTTCTCGGAGCCGTAGCCCTTGACGATCGGGAGCAGCAGGTCGTTCAGGCCGTGCAGGGCCTTGGTGTCCTCGCCGGCCGCTTCCTTGACCGCGATCTCGTCCTGCACGGAGGCCGTGTAGAGGACGAGGGTGCGCATGCCCTCGGCGTACGCCTTCTGCGTCATCAGCGAGCGGCGGACGTCGGGGTGGTGCGTGATGGTGACCTTGGGCGCGGCCTTGTCCATGAAGTTGGCCAGGTCGGTGCCCTGGACGCGCTCCTTGGCGTACTCCAGGGCGTTGAGGTAGCCCGTGGAGAGGGTGGAGATCGCCTTCGTGCCGACCATCATGCGGGCGAACTCGATGATGAGGAACATCTGGCGGATGCCCTCGTGCTTGTCGCCGATGAGCCAGCCCTTGGCGGGGTGCTGGTCGCCGAAGGTCATCTCGCACGTGTTGGAGGCCTTGAGGCCCATCTTGTGCTCGACGTTGGTGGCGTAGACGCCGTTGCGGGCGCCGAGCTCGCCGGTCTCCCAGTCGAACTCGTACTTCGGGACGAGGAAGAGGGAGAGGCCCTTGGTGCCGGGGCCGGCGCCCTCGGGGCGGGCGAGGACGTAGTGGAGGATGTTCTCCTCCATGTCGTGCTCACCGGAGGTGATGAAGCGCTTGACGCCCTCGATGTGCCAGGAGCCGTCCTCCTGCTGGACGGCCTTGGTGCGGCCGGCGCCGACGTCGGAGCCGGCGTCGGGCTCGGTGAGGACCATGGTGGAGCCCCAGCGCTTCTCGACCGCGATCTGGGCGACCTTCTTCTGCGCCTCGTTGCCCTCGTTGTAGAGGACGCCGGCGAAGGCCGGGCCGGAGGAGTACATCCAGATGGCGGGGTTCGAGCCGAGGAGCAGCTCCGCGTAGGCCCAGACGAGGGAGCGCGGGGCGGTGGTGCCGCCGATGCCCTCGGGGATGCCGAGGCGCCAGTACTCCGAGTCCATGAAGGCCTTGTAGGACTTCTTGAAGGAGGCCGGGACCGGGGCGGTGTTGGTCTCCGGGTCGAAGACCGGCGGGTTGCGGTCGGCGTCGGCGAAGGACTCCGCGAGCTCGTTCTCGGCGAGGCGGCGGATCTCGTCGAGGATGCTCTTGGCGGTCTCGACGTCCATCTCCTCGAACGGACCGGTGCCGTACACCTTGTCGCGGCCGAGCACCTCGAAGAGGTTGAACTCGATGTCGCGGAGATTCGACTTGTAGTGCCCCATGGCGACGGCTCCGTAAAGGCTCGGGGAGGCAGGTTCCTCGTACACGTACCAGCGAGTAGCAAAACGCTCTCTCCGATGATGCTACCCACCGGTAATAAGAGCAACCCCTTCCGGTCCATCTGTGACGCAGTAGGCTCAGGGCCCATGTACGGCTACGACCAGAATCCGGGTGCCCAGCAGCAGTACGCCCCTCCTCAGCAGGGGTACGCGCAGCAGCCTCCGCTCTATCCGGAGCCCTCGCCTCCGTCTCTCGCCGACGCCGTACGCGCCTTCACGACCGGCACCCTCGCCCCCGAGGACTTCCAGCAGATCTTCGCGACCTCGAAGGTCTACTGCCCGCGCGGCGACAACCCCGGCTTCCTGGCCCTGCACAACACCCAGCAGCCGGTGATCCCGATGTTCACCACGCTCAAGGAGCTGCGGCGGTACGCGGGCAAGGAGTCGAAGTACTTCGTCATCACCGGCGCCGAGGTCATCGACCTGCTGCCGACCGGCTACGGCTTCGTCCTCGACATGGAGGGCGACCACCGCATGGTCTTCGACGCCAAGGCCGTGGAGCAGATGGTCGACTACGCGATGCGCCGGATGTACGGCTGACCCATTCTTGACCCATGAGGGCGCCCGGGAGGAATTCCTCCCGGGCGTTCCGCGTTCCTGGTGGCAGAAAGTTCAGCGTTCAACTAAAGTGGACGTACAAGGTCGCACCAAGGAGGTCCGGTCATGCCCGCAGTGACTGTCGAGAACACGCTCACCCTGCCGCGCGTCGCCGCCCCGGCCGACGCCGTCTCCCGCCCCGTACTGGCCGTGACCACGGCCCCGTCCGGCTTCGAGGGCGAGGGATTCCCGGTGCGCCGCGCGTTCGCCGGGATCAACTACCAGTACCTCGACCCGTTCATCATGATGGACCAGATGGGTGAGGTGGAGTACGCCCCCGGCGAGCCCAAGGGCACGCCCTGGCACCCCCACCGCGGCTTCGAGACCGTCACCTACATCATCGACGGGACCTTCGACCACCACGACTCCAACGGCGGCGGCGGCACCATCACCAACGGCGACACCCAGTGGATGACCGCCGGCGCCGGCCTCCTCCACATCGAGGCCCCGCCGGAGTCCCTCGTCGTCAGCGGCGGACTCTTCCACGGCCTCCAGCTCTGGGTGAACCTCCCCGCGGCCGACAAGATGATGGCCCCCCGCTACCAGGACATCCGCGGCGGCCAGGTCCAGCTGCTCACCTCCCCCGACGGCGGCGCGCTCCTCCGCGTCATCGCGGGCGAGCTCGACAGCCACGAGGGTCCCGGCATCACCCACACCCCGATCACGATGATCCACGCCACCCTGCGGCCGGGCGCCGAGATCAACCTGCCGTGGCGCGAGGACTTCAACGGCCTCGCGTACGTCATGGCCGGCCGCGGCGCCGTCGGCGCCGACCGCCGGCCCGTCCACACCGGCCAGACCGCCGTCTTCGGCAAGGGCGGCGTCCTCACCGTCCGTGCGGACGAGAAGCAGGACGGCCACACGCCGGACCTGGAGGTCGTCCTCCTCGGCGGGCAGCCGATCCGTGAACCCATGGCGCACTACGGCCCGTTCGTCATGAACACCCAGGCCGAACTCCGCCAGGCCTTCGAGGACTTCCAGGCGGGCCGGCTCGGCACGATCCCGGCGGTCCACGGGATGGGCGAGTAGCCATCCACGGGGTGGGCGAGTACCGATCCACGGGGTGGGCGAGTGCCGATCCACGGGGTGGGCGAGTGCCGATCCACGGGGTGGGCGAGTGCCGATCCACGGGGTGGGCGAGTGCCGATCCACGGGGTGGGCGAGTGCCGA
>NZ_JBSGTX010000095.1:0-7764 GCF_053607625.1 Streptomyces sp. NPDC055103 | reverse complement strand
ATCCACGGGGTGGGCGAGTAGCCCCTGACCGCTACTGATGGGCCGTCACCCGTACGGCCGTCAGCACGCGACGACACGCCGACGGGCATGGTCCGGTGGACGGGTGCAGACGACCCGAGCGCTCCTCCCCGAACCCGCCCGTCGCTTCGCCGCCTGGTGTGTCGTCCTGCTGCTCGCCGCGGGGGTCGCCGCTGTCGGCATCTGGCTGTGCGTCGTCTTCCAGACAGCCGTCACCCCCGTCCTGCTCGCGATCCTCGGCACCGCCCTCCTCGGGCCGCTCTACCGGCGGCTGCTCCGCATGAAGGTGCGGAGGGCGCTCGCCGCCGCGCTCACCGTCACCGCCGTCGTCGCGGTCGTCGGCGGAGCCACGTACATCGTCGTCCTCGCCCTCATCGAGACCGGCGACCAGATCGTCGCCTCGCTGCGGCAGGCCGCCGGCGACATCGCCGAGCACCTCGGCGCGGCCGGCACCTCCCTCGACGACCTCGCCAAGAACGCCGAAGGCCTCCTCAAGCAGTTCGGCGGCACCGCCGCCTCCGGAGTGATCAGCGGGCTCAGCGTCGTCGGCGAGATGATGGCCACCGCCGTCCTCGCCCTGCTGCTCATCTTCTTCTTCCTGAAGGACTCCGACCGGGCCGCCGGCGCCCTGCGCGCGCTCGCCCCCCGCGCCACCGGCGACACCATGGAGGCCATGGCCCGCCGGGCCTTCGAGGCCGTCGAGGGGTACATGCGCGGCACGACCTTCGTCGCCCTCGTCGACGCGGTCATCATCGGTACGGGGCTGCTCGTCCTGGACGTGCCAGGCGCGGTGGGACTGGCCGCGCTCGTCTTCGTCACGGCCTACATCCCGTACCTCGGCGCGTTCCTCTCCGGCGCCGTCGCCGTCCTCGTCGCCCTCGCCGACCGGGGCTTCGTCATCGCGCTGTGGGTGCTCGGCATCGTCCTCGCCGTCCAGGTCCTGGAGGGCAACGTCCTCCAGCCCCTCGTCCAGAGCAAGACCGTGCAGATGCACCCGGCCGTGGTCATGCTGGCGATCACGGCCGGCGCGTCCGTCGCGGGCATCCTCGGCATGCTGCTCTCCGTACCGCTGACCGCCGCCGCGACGGGCATCGTCGGCGAACTGCGGGCGCGGTACGGGACCCCCCGGGAGCCGGAGGCGACCGCGCCCCGCGCCTGAGAGCTGCCCGTTCGCGGTGACCGCGGGCCAGCCGTCCAGGCCGCCGCGCCCCGCGCTCCGCCTTTCAGGTGGCGGCGGGCTGGCCGCCCGGCTCGAAGGACGCCAGCATCTGCACCAGGGCCGCCTGATCGGGGCCGACGAACGGGTCCGTGTCCGGGGCCATCGAGATCGTGTCGATCAGCGGAGCCGTCATCCGGACCGCGGGCGGCAGATGCGTGGACAGCACGATCTCCGGAGCCATCTCCCGCAACGGATCCATCGTCGCCCGGTACTTGACCGGGTCCACGACGTGCACCCACGGGCTGTCCAGACTCGCCCACAGCAGCTGGGCCTGCCGCAGATCCTCGGGCTTGAGGTCGTTCGCGTGCCCGCTCTCCGCGATCTCGGCGGTCGGCATGGGCCCGCCGAAGCAGTCGGAGCTGAAGCAGAACCGGGTCTTCTCGTCGTAGAAGCCGACCGTGGCGGGGTTGTCGAAGAGCGGCGGCCTGAACGCGCGCAGCATGCGGTCGCCGACGTCGAGGGACTGCCCGGGGTTGAGGAAGTACAGACGGTCCATCGGCAGCGGGCGCTCCGTCGTCATGATCCCGGCGCCGATGAAGGTGGTGACGACCTTCGCCCGGGGCGCGGCCACGAGCAGGTCGAAGATGCCGCCCGTGTGGTCGCGGTCCGGGTGGGTGAGCCAGATCCAGAGGACGTCGGCCGGGTCGATGACCGAGCCGAGCGTGTTGACGAAGTTCCGGTCGGCTATCGAGAGCCCGGTGTCGATGACGACGGGCTCCGCGGCGGTGAGGACGTACGCGTTGACGGGGATGTGCCCGATCCCCGGGATCTCGAGGCTGTCGGCCAGCACGGTGGTGTCGCTGCCGACCTTGTGGGTGTCCATGGCATGCCTGCTCCGTGGTCCCCCCGCGCGGCCGTACCAGACCAGTCTGCGCCGTGGGAGGGGGCGGCGCGCGTTGGCGGGAGCGGAAGGCGGAGGCCATCCCGGCCCTCGTACGTCTTCGTGCGTCCTCGTGCGTCCTCGTGCGTCCTCGTACGTCCTCGTGCGTCCCCGTACGCCTCCACACGCGCATCGCCGCACGCCTTACCGCTACCCGCGGCAGCCCTTCCCCGAAGACGGTTCGTTCAGCTCGAACCAGATCGACTTGCCCTCGCCCCGCGGGTCGAAGCCCCACGCGTCCGCCAGCATCTCCATCAGGATCAGGCCGCGGCCGCTCGACGCCATCTCGCCCGGGTGCCGCTTGTGCGGCAGCTCGTCGCTCTGGTCGGAGACCTCGACGCGCAGCCGCCGCGACTCCTCGCCGCAGGCGACCTCGGCGACCAGGAGCGCGTCGCCGTCGGTGTGGACGAGGACGTTGGTGACCATCTCGGAGACCATCAGGACCGCCGAGTCGAGCTGGTCCTGGTCCGTCCAGTCGTGCAGGAGCTGCCGCATCTGCTCGCGCGCCTCGGCGATCCGCTCCGGCTCCGCCTGGGCGATCGTCATCAGCGTCCGGCGCGGGGCCTCCGGCAGCGCGCCCGCGGGCCGGCGGGAGAGCAGCAGGACCGCGATGTCGTCCTCGCGGCGGTCGGCGAGCGGCCCGGTCGTGTGGTGGGAGCCGGGCCCGTGCACCGCCTCCACCAGGGTGTCGGCGAGCTGCTCCAGGTCCTCGCCGTCGTGGGACTCCAGGAGCGCCTTGACCCGCTCCCAGCCGCTGTCCAGGTCGTGCCCGCCGGTCTCCAGGAGGCCGTCGGTGCAGATCATCAGGGTCTCGCCGGGCTCCAGGGTGAGCCGGGTCGTGGGGTAGTCGGTGTCGGGGTCGATGCCGAGCGGCAGACCACCGGCGGTGGGCCTGAGGAGAACCGTTCCGTCGTTCATCCGTACCGCCGGGTCGGGATGCCCGGCCCGCGCGATGTCGACCGTGCCCGTCTCCAGGTCGACCTCCAGGTAGAGGCAGGTGGCGAAGCGCGGGCCGCCGTTCTCCGCGTCGTCGCCGTCGGTGATCCCGTACAGGAAGCGCGAGGCGCGCGAGAGCACCGCGTCCGGCCGGTGGCCCTCGGAGGCGTACGCGCGCAGGGCGATCCGCAGCTGCCCCATGAGGCCGGCCGCCCGCACGTCGTGGCCCTGGACGTCGCCGATGACGAGCGCGATGCGCCCCGCGCCGTGCCCGCCGGAGCGGCTCGTGCCGCCGGGCAGCCGGATCATGTCGTACCAGTCGCCGCCGACCTGGAGACCGCCGCCGGTCGGCACGTACCGGGCGGCGACCTGGATACCGGGGATGCCGGGGCCGAGGACGGGCATCATCGTCCGCTGGAGCCCCAGGGACAGCTCGCGCTCCGACTCGGCCACCCCGGCGCGCGCGAGGGCCTGCGCGAGCATCCGCGCCACCGTCGTGAGCACCGAGCGCTCGTCGGGCGTGAAGGCGACCGGGTGCTTGAAGGCGGCCATCCAGGCGCCCATCGTGCGCCCGGCGACGACGAGCGGCACGAACGCCCAGGAGCGGCGGCCGAAGCGCTGGGCGAGCGGCCACGTCATGGGGTAGCGGCGCAGGTACTCGTCGGGCGTCGGCAGGTAGATCGCCCGCCCGGTCCGTACGACCTCCGCCGCCGGGTAGTCGGTGCCGACGGACATCGACGAGAACGGGCCCTCGTCGCCCTGGCTGTGCCCGTGGTGTCCGATGACGGTCAGCCGGTCGCCGGCCACGCCGAAGACGGCGAGCCCGTCCGGCGAGAAACCGGGCATCGACAGCGAGGCCGCCACCCGCAGCACCTCGGCGGTCGAGCGGGCCTCGGCGAGCGCCCGTCCCGCGTCGAGGAGGAAGGCCTCGCGGGAGCGGCGCCAGTCGCCGGTGATCGGGGTGCGCGCGGCGGTGCCGGGGAGCTGCTCGGCGACCTCCTGGAGGGTGCCGACGAGCTGGTAGTCGTTGCCCTCGATGAGGGGCTTGGACCTGCTCCGTACGGTACGGATCACCCGGCCGTGCTCGTCCATGATCCGAAGCCGGGCCTCGGCGAGGGTGCCCTCGGCGACGGCCAGATTGACGACGCCGTCGATCTCGTTCCAGTCGACCGGGTGAAATCGCGAGCGTACGGCCGCCTCGGTGAGCCGCACGGGCTCGGCGGGCAGCCCGAGCAGCCGGGCCGCTTCGGCGTCGAGCGAGACGATCCCGGACGCGTTGTCCCAGCGCCACAGGCCGGTCGCGATCGCGGCCAGGACGTCCTCGGTGCGCATTGCCCTACTTTATGAATATCGGACACCATGTCGCCACTGAGAGTATTCGAAAAGGGATCATGGGGCGGCCGGTACCCTGGGTGCGTCTGTCTGCGTGTCCTGTGACTTGCGTCCCGTGAGTGTGGGCGCGCGGCGACCCCCTCCAAGATCCCGAAGATCCCGATATCGAAGACTGGATGAACGACGATGCATCGGTACAGGTCCCACACCTGCGGCGAGCTCCGCGCCTCTGACGTCGGCACCGACGTCCGGCTGAGCGGCTGGCTGCACAATCGGCGCGACCTGGGCGGCATCCTCTTCATCGATCTGCGCGACCACTACGGCATCACGCAGCTCGTCGCCCGCCCCGGCACCGCCGCGGCCGAGGTCCTCGACAAGCTGACGAAGGAGACCGTCGTCCGTGTGGACGGCAAGGTCGTCTCGCGTGGCGCGGACAACGTCAACCCGGAGCTGTCCACCGGCGAGATCGAGATCGAGGCCGCCGAGGTCGAGGTCCTGGGCGCGTCGAAGCAGGTCCCCTTCACCATCAACACCGACGACGGCGTGAACGAGGAGCGGCGTCTGGAGTACCGCTTCCTCGACCTGCGCCGCGAGCGCATGCACCGCAACATCATGCTGCGCTCGGCCGTCATCGCCTCCATCCGTTCGAAGATGGTGGCCCTCGGCTTCAACGAGATGGCGACCCCGATCCTCGCCGCGACCTCCCCCGAGGGCGCCCGCGACTTCGTCGTCCCGTCCCGTCTGAACCCGGGCAAGTTCTACGCGCTGCCGCAGGCGCCGCAGCAGTTCAAGCAGCTGCTGATGATCTCCGGCTTCGACCGGTACTTCCAGATCGCGCCCTGCTTCCGCGACGAGGACGCCCGCGCTGACCGCTCGCCGGGCGAGTTCTACCAGCTCGACGTCGAGATGAGCTTCGTCGAGCAGGAAGACGTCTTCCAGCCGATCGAGAAGCTGATGACGGAGATCTTCGAGGAGTTCGGCGGCGGGCGTCACGTCACGTCCCCGTTCCCCCGCATCCCCTTCCGCGAGTCGATGCTGAAGTACGGCAACGACAAGCCCGACCTGCGTACGGCTCTGGAGCTCGTCGACATCTCCGACGTCTTCGAGGCGTCGGAGTTCAAGGCCTTCGCCGGCAAGCACGTCCGCGCGCTCGCCGTCCCGAACACCGGTGACCAGCCCCGCAAGTTCTTCGACGCGCTGGGCGACTTCGCGGTCTCCCTCGGCGCGAAGGGCCTGGCCTGGGTCCGCGTCGGCGAGGTCCCCCACAGCCTTGACGGCGTGGGAGGTGCCCCCATCGCCCTCACCGGCCCGATCGCCAAGTTCCTCACCGAGGAGAACGTCAAGGTCCTCACCGAGCGCCTCGGCCTGGAGCCGGGCCACGCGATCTTCTTCGGCGCGGGCGAGTTCGACGAGGTCTCCAAGATCATGGGCCCGGTCCGGGTCGAGGCCGCCAAGCGCGCCGGCCAGTTCGAGGAGAACGTCTTCCGCTTCGCGTGGATCGTGGACTTCCCGATGTACGAGCGGGACGAGGAGACCGGCAAGATCGACTTCTCGCACAACCCGTTCTCCATGCCGCAGGGCGGCCTTGAGGCCCTGGAGACCCAGGACCCGCTGGACGTCCTCGGCTGGCAGTACGACATCGTCTGCAACGGCATCGAGCTGTCCTCCGGCGCCATCCGTAACCACGAGCCCGAGATCATGTTCAAGGCCTTCGAGATCGCGGGTTACTCGAAGGAGACCGTCGAGCACGAGTTCGCCGGCATGCTCCGCGCCTTCGAGTACGGCGCCCCGCCGCACGGCGGCATCGCCCCGGGCGTCGACCGCATCGTGATGCTCCTCGCGGACGAGCCCAACATCCGCGAGACCATCGCCTTCCCGCTCAACGGCAACGCCCAGGACCTCCTGATGGGCGCCCCGACGGAGCTGGACGAGTCCCGCCTGCGCGAGCTGAACATCCAGCTCCGCAAGCCGGTCGAAAAGCCGACGGAGAAGCCGACGGAGGACCGCCCGATCACGGACGCGGTCCACCCGGACGCGGCGCGGTAGTCACTCACGTCCTGTCACTGAAGGGGCCCGGAACCGCACGACGGTTCCGGGCCCCTTCGGCATGCGTGACGGAGATCAGCGGAACCGCTCCTGGATCCCTGGAAGACGACCCGCGAGGCCGGACACGCCCTCCTTGTCACGCGACGAATAACTGGACGCCAGGTCGGTCGCCTGATCAGCATCAGTTCTCGGCCTCTTGGGTCGGGTTTCGCGATGTTCCGTACGAATTCGCTGAGTTGAATGGCGGGAATCGATATGGAGTGCGCAACCAATCACCCATATGAACGGTGCAGCTATTCTGTGCAAGTAGGTGACCCCGTCGAACGGACTATTGTCCGGCGACTCCGTCAGCGATGTCCGAAGGTCAGGAAGTAGCCGTCCTGTACGCGGAGACATGCGCGATGTGTGCACTGAGCGCGGCGGCGTTAAGCTCGACCGAAGGAGACCTGACCATCAATTCCACGCCGTTACCTGCGCTCATGGCCACGTCGACAACCGGGTCGGCCGTGAACCCACTCAACGAGACGTTCCGGACCCCGCCCAGGGTCAAGGTCACCTGGACGGTATTGAACCCTTGTGCAGCCCACTTCTTCGGAGGGTTTTCCGGGAAGGTCGGCATGTCGAACCGCAAGGACAGTGTCGGACCCTCTCGATTCAGGTCAACCGCGTGGAGCGGGACGGACACGAGTTCCGGTGGATTCCCATCGTAAATCCTCTCGATAGCCAAGGGGTTCGAGAGGAGTGAAGTCCAGCCCATCTGAGCCGCCTTTCAGTACTCGTAGTGCTTTGCTGTGCCGGGAACATGTCCGTTTCGGGGGTTCTCGATGGGTCGTACGTTCAGGTGTGGCCCTTGATCTCCCACGCCTCCCTCGCCGTAATAGTGACCAGCGGCATGGTCCTGAATTATCAAGCGGCTGCCGTCCTCGCGCTGGTAAATATACTCGCGCGTCATCACCGGTCGCCCATCGTCCGTCATTATTTGGCGACCATCGCGATCTGTCATCGGGGTCTTTCGGAATTCATCGGGGTGCTGGGACATGGGAATTCCCAGGTCGCGCTTGGCTTCTCGGAAGGCGGCATGTCTGCTCGGCGACTGTTTGTATTCAGGTACGTCGGGACATGGGGCGAGCCCGAGCGGATCGGCCCCTGTGTGGGGGTTGCCGACGTACGTCGCCGGGTTGTCTGCTGGGGCCAGGCCGAGGGGATCTTGGCTGAGATACCGGGCCGATTCCGGGTCGTATTGATCCGAAACGCTTTGAGTTCAGGCTCGTTGACGGTGTGTGAGTGATCTGGTGGGGGATGCGCGGGCCTGGTCGCCGGACGCGCAGGAGGC
>NZ_JBSGTX010000094.1:0-27072 GCF_053607625.1 Streptomyces sp. NPDC055103 | reverse complement strand
GGGGCGGGGTTCGCGCCCCGCCCCACGGGGGCCGTTCCGCGTGTACGGGCCGTTACGGGGTTTCCGGCCCGCTGCTTCGGCGTTTCCGGGCCGCTTCGGCGTTTCCGGGCCGTTGCGCAGGGTGCTTTCGCCGGTCACGGAGTGGTTGAGGTGGTCGAGACCTCTTGCCCGCTCGCCGGAAGCGCCCCTAACCTCACGCGTGTTGTGCAGAACGAAACGCCCATTGCGTATGTCGCAACGCACACGCTCGGAGGGATCCGCCATGAAGCTTCCCCATGGTCTTGCCACCCGGGCCGCCGCACTCCTGCCGGCAGCCCTCACCGCCACCGCCTGCGCGCCCCAGACGTCCGACGGCAAGGCGACGGCGGACGAGAAGAGCGGCACCCTGCGCGTCTGGCTCTTCCAGGAGGTGAGCAACAAGCCCAAGGAGCAGGTCGTCGCACAGGCCGTCGCCGCCTTCGAGAAGCGGAACCAGGGTGCGAAGGTCGAGATCGAGTACATCCCCGTCGAGACCCGCGCCCAGCGCGTCAAGGCCGCCTTCGACGACCCCGGGTCGGCGCCCGACCTCATCGAGTACGGCAACACCGACACCGCCGGATACGTCAAGGACGGCGGACTCGCCGACATCAGCGCCGAGTTCGCGGCCTGGGACGAGGCCAAGGACACCGACCCGACGGCGAGGCGGTCCGTCACCGTCGGCGGCAGGGTCTACGGCTCCCCGTTCTTCGTCGGCCTCCGCGCCCTCTACTACCGCACCGACGTCTTCGGGGAACTCGGCCTCACCGCCCCCAGGAGCCAGGCCGAACTGATCGCCACCGCCAAGAAGATCCGCAAGGCGAAGCCCGAGCCGTACGGCATCGCCTACACCTACGGCGCCATGCCCTTCGTCTGGGCGGCGGGCGGCGAACTCGCCGTCGAGGACGCCGGGAACGACGGCTCCTACAAAGCGGCGATCAACAGCGAGGCCGCCCTCGGGGGCATCACCACCTACACCTCGCTCTTCGGCGACGACAACTGCCCCGCCGCCAAGTGCGCCCAGATGGGCGGCAACGCGACCGTCACGGCCTTCGCCTCCGGCAAGGCCGGCATGGCCATCGGCGGCGACTTCAGCCACGCGGCCGTCGAGGCCGGCACGGTCAAGGGGAAGTACGCGGTCGTCCCGCTGCCCGGCACGCCCCCCGGCTCGATCGCCCCGGCCTTCGCCGGCGGAAACAACATCGGCGTCCTCAAGAGCACCTCGCGCGACCAGTGTCTTCTCGTTCATCTCGACCTGGAACGACTTCCTCTTCGCGAAGTCCTTCCTCATCAGCGACACCTCGCAGTCGACCCTGCCGATGGCCCTGCTCGTCTTCTTCAAGCCCGACGAGAACGACTGGGGAGGCATCATGGCCGGGTCGACCGTGATGACGGTCCCGGTGCTCGTCTTCTTCGTACTCGTACAGCGCCGCCTGGTCTCGGGCCTCGGCGGGGCGGTGAAGGACTGACGTGATGACAGACATGACGGATACGGATCTCATCCCCGCACCCCTGTCGGTCGAGCGCCCGGGGAATGCCCCCGGGCACGTCCCGCTCGACGGGCGCACGACGCTCGACGCCGGACCGGGAACCGAGAGCACCGCCCGCTGGCTGCGCGCCGCCCTGGGCGCCGCCACCGGACTGCCGTTCGCCGACGGTGCCGGGCCGCACGCCGTCCGGCTGCGGATCAGCGAGGAGGTGGCACGGGAGCGCGGCCCGGAGGGGTACCGCCTGTCCACCGGGAGCCCCGACGCGGCCGTCGTCATCGAGGGCGGTGGCCCCGCCGGGGTGTTCTGGGGAGCCCAGACCCTCCGGCAGCTGCTCGGCCCGGAGGCGTACCGCAAGGCGCCCGTGACGGACCGGGAGTGGGGTCTGGTCCCGGTCACGGTCGAGGACGCCCCCCGCTTCGGCTGGCGCGGCCTCCTCCTCGACGTCTCCCGGCACTTCCTGCCGAAGGACGACGTCCTGCGGTACCTCGACCTCCTCGCCGCCCACAAGCTCAACGTCTTCCACTTCCACCTCACCGACGACCAGGGCTGGCGCATCGAGATCAAGCGCCACCCCCGGCTGACCGAGGTCGGCGCCTGGCGGGCCCGTACCAAGTGGGGGCACCGGGCCTCGCCGCTGTGGACCGAGGCCCCGCACGGCGGCTTCTACACCCAGGACGACATCCGCGAGATCGTCGCGTACGCCGCCGAGCGGCACATCACCGTCGTCCCCGAGATCGACCTCCCCGGCCACGCGCAGGCCGCCATCGCCGCCTACCCCGAGCTCGGCAACACCGACGTCGTCGACACCGCCGCCCTCACGGTCTGGGACACCTGGGGCGTCAACCCGAACGTCCTCGCCCCGACCGAGGCCGTCCTGCGCTTCTACGAGGGCGTCTTCGAGGAGGTCCTCGGCCTCTTCCCGTCCACCTTCGTCCACGTCGGCGGCGACGAGTGCCCCAAGGACCAGTGGAAGGCCTCGCCGGCCGCCCAGACCCGTATCAAGGAGCTCGGACTCGCCGACGAGGACGAGCTCCAGTCCTGGTTCATCCGCCACTTCGACCGCTGGCTCGCCGCGCGCGGACGGCGCCTGATCGGCTGGGACGAGATCCTGGAGGGCGGACTCGCGGAGGGCGCGGCCGTGTCGTCCTGGCGGGGGTACGCGGGCGGGATCACCGCCGCCGAGGCCGGACACGACGTCGTCATGTGCCCCGAGCAGCAGGTGTACCTGGACCACCGGCAGGCGCCGGGCGAGGACGAGCCGATGCCCATCGGGTACGTCCGCACCCTGGAGGACGTCTACCGCTTCGAGCCCGTACCGCCGGGGCTCTCGCCGGAGGCCGCCGCCCACATCCTGGGAACCCAGGCCAACGTCTGGACCGAGGTGATGGAGAACCGGTCCCGCGTCGACTACCAGGTCTTCCCGCGCCTCGCCGCCTTCGCCGAGGTCGCCTGGTCCGCGCTGCCCGCCCCGGAGGCCCGCGACCACGCCGGCTTCGAGCGCCGGATGGCCGTCCACTACCGGCGCCTCGACGCCCTCGGCGTCGACTACCGCCCGCCCGCAGGACCCCACCCCTGGCAGCGGCGTCCGGGAGTGCTCGGGAGGCCCTTGGAGGGAGCGCCCCCGATCGTGTGAGGCACCTCGCGTCCCCGGTTCACCCAGGAGCGACGAAAGGGAAGTTACCGTCGCTCCTGGGGCGTCCTGGACGGAACAGTCCTTCGCGGACCCTCGCGCCGGACGGCTCGGAAGATGTGCCAGAGTTGCCACGTCCGGCCTGTGAGCACGTACGGTACGCCCACACGCAGGCGCGACGGCGGACGTGACAGCAGGCGCGACCGCCGGGCACAGTCGGGGACCACCGGGACACCGGGAAGGGGCAGCGGGTTGACCACGCACGCACCACAGACGGCGCAGTCCGTGACGCTGCCCGCCTCGCTCGACGAGGCCGTGGCGGCGCTCACCGCGATGCCGGCCGCCGTGCCCGTCGCCGGCGGCACCGACCTGATGGCCGCCGTCAACAGAGGTCAGCTCCGCCCCGCCGGGCTCGTCGGCCTGAGCCGAATCAACGAGATCCGCGGCTGGCAGTACCAGGACGGCCACGCCCTCCTCGGCGCGGGCCTCACCCACGCCCGGATGGGCCGCCCCGACTTCGCCGCCCTCATCCCGGCCCTCGCCGCCGCCGCCCGCGCCGCGGGACCGCCCCAGATCCGCAACGCCGGCACGCTCGGCGGCAACGTGGTCACCGCCGCGCCGACCGGCGACTCGCTGCCCGTGCTCGCCGCCCTGGAGGCCGACCTCGTCGTCCTCGGCCCGCTCGGCACCCGTGAGATCCCCGTCTCCCACCTACTGGCGGGCCGCGACCTGCTGGCCCCCGGCGAGCTGGTCGGCTTCGTCCGCGTCCCGCTGCTCCACGCCCCCCAGGTCTTCCTCAAGGCCACCGGCCGCACCGGCCCGGCCCGCGCCACCGCCTCCGTCGCCGTCGTCCTCGACCCGGCCAGGCGCGGGGTGCGCTGCGCGGTCGGCGCCGTCGCCCCGATGCCCCTGCGCCCGCTGGAGGCGGAGCGCTGGATCGCCTCGCTGGTGGACTGGGACAACGACCGGGGGCTGGCCCCGGAGGCGCTGGCGGCGTTCGGCGAGTACGTCGCCGCCGCCTGCATTCCGGACCCGCAGGGCGACGAACAGCTGCCGCCCGCCGTACTGCACCTGCGGCGCACGGTCGCCGCACTCGCCCGACGGGCACTGGGGAGGGCACTGGCATGAGCGACGACGAACAGCACGGGAACCCGGGCGGCTGGGAGCCGATCCCGCAGAGCGAGGGGTACGACGGCGACGCGACCGCCTTCGTCCAGCTGCCGCCCGACTTCATGCTGGACGGCGTGCCCCTGGAGGCGCCGGGCCACGGCTACGTACCGCCGATGATCATGCCGCTGCAGCCGCTCACCCCGGCGGCGGCGACCGACCCGGCGGCGACGGGCGCGTGGACGGTGCACCTGCCGACGGAGGCGGAGCAGGTCCAGCACTTCGACCAGGTCGAGCACGTGGACCAGGCGCACGACTTCGGACAGGCCGGCCAGGGGACCGAGTACTTCGCGCAGGGCGAGTACGTCCAGCATGTGGATCAGCGCGCGGATCAGCACGTGGAGGGTTTCGGCCAGGACCCGCACGCGACGGCGGAGTGGAACTTCGCGAACTCGGCGGGCTCGGCGGGCTCGGCGGGCTCGGTGGGCTCGGTCGACTCCACGGGCCAGTGGGAGATCCCGGCGATGCCGGAGGCGGAGATCCCGGAGACGGTGTTCCCGGAGGCGGCACTGCCCGGGACGGCGTTCCCGGAGGCGGCCGAACTCCCGCTCCCCCCCTCGTACGACCGTGCCCCGGCGACCCTGCCGGGCGGCGCGCCCGCACCCTGGGCGCTGCCGGAGGAGCCGGTCGCGGAGACCGGTGTCGCCGCTGAGGCGGGCGACGCGGAGGACGGCCGGGAGGACGCTCCGGCGGAGGCCTCGGACGAGGCACGGGACGCGGCACCGGACGACGCTCCGGCGGAGGCCCCGGAGGAGGGACTCGACGCAACCGCCCGCGCGCTCGAAGCGACCGAGCCCGAGGCAGAGCCCGAGGCCCAGCCCCACCCCGATCTCGAACCCCGTCCCCACCCCGAGCCCGAACTCGCCGCGTACGCCTCCACGGACAGCGACGAGCACCCGCACACCTCGTACACCCTGCGGGTCAACGGCACCGACCGGCCCGTCACCGGCTCCTGGATCGGCGAGTCGCTGCTCTACGTCCTGCGTGAGCGCCTCGGCCTCGCCGGGGCCAAGGACGGCTGCTCCCAGGGCGAGTGCGGCGCGTGCAACGTGCAGGTCGACGGCCGGCTCGTCGCCTCCTGCCTGGTGCCGGCGGCGACGGCCGCCGGGTCCGAGGTACGGACGGTCGAGGGCCTGGCCGCCGACGGCGAGCCGTCCGACGTGCAGCGGGCGATGTCGAAGTGCGGCACGGTCCAGTGCGGCTTCTGCATCCCGGGCATGTGCATGACCGTGCATGACCTCCTGGAGGGCAACCACGCCCCCACCGAGCTGGAGACCCGCCAGGCGCTCGCCGGCAACCTGTGCCGCTGCTCCGGCTACCGGGGCGTCCTCGAGGCCGTACGGGACGTCGTCGCCGAGCGCGAGGCGAGCGCCGCGGCCACGGCCAGCGAGACCACCGACGGGCCCCGCGTCCCGCACCAGATTCCCCACCCGCACGACGGAGGCATGGCGTGAGCAGCGACGCGACCACCGCCGTTCCCGTTCCCGTTGTCCTGGACACCTCCGGGGCACTGGACCAGGAGCCGGCCGCGCACGGCCTCGGCACCTCGCTCCCGCAGACCGACGCACGGGCGAAGACCGAGGGCACCTTCCCGTACGCCGCCGACCTGTGGGCCGAGGGCCTGCTCTGGGCGGCGATCCTGCGCTCCCCGCACCCGCACGCCCGGATCGTCTCCGTCGACACCTCGGCCGCGACCGCCATGCCGGGCGTACGGGCCGTGGTGACGGCCGCGGACGTGCCGGGCGCGGCGACGTACGGCCGCCGTGTCGCCGACCGGCCCGTCTTCGCCTCCGACCTAGTCCGGCACCACGGCGAGGCCATCGCCGCCATCGCCGCCGACCACCCCGACACGGCCCGGCTCGCCGCGGCCGCGATCAGCGTCGAGTACGAGGTCCTCGACCCGGTGACCGACCCCGAGAAGGCCTTCGCCGCCGAGGCGCTGCACCCCGACGGCAACCTGATCCGGCACATCCCGCTGCGCTTCGGCGACCCGGAGGCGACCGGCGAGATCATCGTCGAGGGCCTGTACCGGATCGGCCGCCAGGACCCGGCGCCGATCGGCGCCGAGGCCGGCCTGGCCGTGCCCCGCCCCGACGGAGGCGTCGAGCTCTACACCGCGTCCACCGATCCGCACACCGACCGGGACCTGGCCGCCGCCTGCTTCGGTCTCCCGACCGACCAGGTCAAGGTGGTCGTGACCGGCGTCCCGGGCGCCACCGGGGACCGTGAGGACCCGGGCTTCCAGATCCCGCTGGGCCTCCTGGCACTGCGTACGGGCTGCCCGGTCAAGCTCACCGCTACGCGCGAGGAGTCCTTCCTCGGCCACGCCCACCGCCACCCGACCCTGCTGCGCTACCGCCACCACGCGGACGCGGAGGGGCGCCTGGTGAAGGTGGAGGCGCAGATCCTGCTCGACGCGGGCGCGTACGCCGACTCGTCGTCGGAGTCGCTCGCGGCGGCCGTGGCCTTCGCCTGCGGCCCGTACGTCGTCCCGCACGCCTTCGTGGAGGGCTGGGCGGTCCGCACGAACAACCCGCCGTCCGGGCACGTGCGGGGCGAAGGCGCGATGCAGGTGTGCGCCGCGTACGAGGCGCAGATGGACAAGCTGGCGGCCAAACTGGGCGTGGACCCGGCCGAGTTGCGCATGCGGAACGTGATGGCGACCGGCGACATCCTGCCGACCGGCCAGACCGTGACCTGCCCGGCCCCGGTCGCCGAACTCCTCGCCGCCGTACGCGACTTCCCGCTCCCGCCGCTTCCGAAGGACACCCCGGAGGACGACTGGCTGCTGCCGGGCGGCCCCGAGGGCGCGGGCGAACCCGGCGCGGTGCGGCGAGGCGTGGGCTACGCCCTCGGCATGGTGCACATGCTGGGCGCGGAGGGCATGGACGAGGTCTCGACGGCGACCGTGCGGGTCATGGGCGGGGTGGCCACGGTCATCTGCTCGGCCGTGGACACCGGCTCGGGCTTCTCGACGCTCGCGCGCCAGATCGTGCAGGAGACGCTCGGCATCGACGAGGTCCAGGTCGCGCCCGTCGACACCGACCAGCCGCCGGCGGGCCCGTCGGCCCACGGCCGCCACACCTGGGTCTCGGGCGGGGCGGTGGAACGCGCGGCCAAGATGGTCCGCACGCAGCTCCTCCAGCCGCTGGCCCACAAGTTCGGCATGTCGACCGAGCTGCTCCAGATCACCGACGGCAAGATCACTTCGTACGACGGCGTGCTCTCCACGACGGTCACGGAGGCGATGGACGGCAAGGAACTCTGGGCCACCGCCCAGTGCCGCCCCCACCCCACCGAGCCCCTCGACGGGGACGGCCAGGGCGACGCCTTCGTCGGGATGGCCTTCTGCGCGATCCGCGCGGTGGTGGACGTCGACATCGAACTCGGCGCGGTACGGGTCGTGGAGATGGCCGTGGCCCAGGACGTCGGCCGCATCCTCAACCCGGCCCAGCTCGCGACCCGTATCGAGGCGGGCGTCACCCAGGGCGTCGGCGCGGCCCTCACGGAGAACCTCCGCACCGCCCGCGGCCTGGTCCGGCACCCCGACTTCACGGGCTACGCACTTCCGACATCCCTGGATGCCCCGGACATTCGCATCGTGAAACTCATCGAGGAACGCGACGTCGTCGCCCCCTTCGGCGCGAAGGCGGCGAGCGCGGCCCCGGTCGTCACCTCACCCGCCGCAGTGGCCTCAGCGGTGCGCGCGGCGACCGGACGCCCCGTCAACCGCCTCCCGATCCGCCCGCAGGCGGCGGTCGCCGTGCCCAATTCGTAACCATGTGATGTCCGTTGCTTGTGCAACCGGGAGGTGCGTGCTGTCGTCGTTCCTGACTACAGTGGACTTCTTAGACTTGCGGTACACAGCATGGTGGTTCACCGGGGGAGGAGCGCGGGCATGGAAGCCTACGTGGGCGGGGGCGCGTACGGAATGCGGACGATGAGCGCGGAAGCGGTGCGCTACAACTCCGAGTCCATGTCGGAGTTCAAGACGAGCATCGACGGTCTGATCGAGATGCTCACCTCCTCGGAGGCCGGCAAGGGCAAGGTGGAATCGGAGCCGGTGTCGCGAGGCCAGTTCGGCGGCGGCGGTGCGGACTGGGGCGAGGCGCACGGCGTCTACGACTCGTACAACACCGTCATCAAGCAGCTGAAGGACCTCTCCGCCCTGCTGCAGGACTGCCTGGAGGGCCTCGGTATCGCGGTCGTCGCGTCCAAGGACGGCTTCGAGCAGATGGACGAGGACACCAAGCAGAAGATGATCAACATCCACCAGCGGACCGAGGACGCCAAGGCGAAGGCGGACAAGGAAGCGGGCCGCGGAGCGCCGGCGAGCGAAGGCGGCCAGACCAGCGAAACTGGCGGCAACTTCCAGTAGGCGGCTGTGGACGGAATGTCGGGGACACGGGGAAGAGGCGAAGGATGATTCCTGCAGAGGGCGGCGGACGCGGCGGAACGAACTTCCGCTCAAGCTCGATGACCCACCAGAAGATGCTGGATTGGCTGGACGAAGCCGCGGAGTACCCGGTCAGGAACGCCGCCGATCGCTTGAAGGCGGCCGGCGCGGAGTTGGATCGCATCGCCGACCAACTGAAGAACCGGACCGGTCGGGTGGACTGGAAGGGCGAGGCGGAGAAGGCGTTCACGGAGTGGGCCGCGGACGTGGTGAGCTCGACGCGCTCACTCGGCGACTACAGCACCAAAGCCGGCGAGCACATGGCCAAGTCCGCTCAGGCCATCGCCGCGGCGAAGAGCGCCATGCCTCGCTACACCTCCAACGAGGCGGCCAAGGCAAGCCTGGAAGCCGCCCAGAAGTACCGCAACGACCCCGACTCGGCGACCATCGCGCGCAACGCCCAGAAGTCGGTGACCGCCAGCACGGAACTCAACGCCATCCTGGCCAAGGAAGAGGCGAACAAGCAGGCCGCGGCGACCGAGATGGAAAAGCTCTCCAGTACGTACTACTGGGAGGGCCGCTACATGACGGAACTCGTGCCGCCGACGTTCCCGCCGCCGCCGGGGGACTTCGTACCGACTGAGAGTCGCTACGGCGAAGAGACCACGTACGTCTACCCCTCGTCGAAGGGGCAGAAGTACTCCGTGCAGACGGAGACGGGCACGGGGACGCACACCACGCAGTCGCAGCCGGACACTCGGACGACGCCTGACACCCGGACCACGCCCGACAACACCACGGTCCCGCCGACGGGCGACACGACCGGACCGACGCACGTGATCAAGCCCGAGGTCCGGCCCGAGACTCCCGTGGACCTGGGCATCGACAGTGTGGACACGCTGCCGCACCCGACCACGACCACCCCCGGTCCGGGGCCGACGACGCCGGGCACGCCGCCGCCGATCACGAAGGACGGTGGCACACCTCCGTTCGTGACCACGGGTATGCCTCCCTTCCTCGCGAAGCCCGGCCCGGGCCCCGTGGGTCCCACCGGTCCCGTCACCGGAGGCACCAGCAACGCCCGCGGTCCGGTGACCGGCGGCCAGCGCGCCGGACTCAACGTTCCCCGCGAGGGCATCAGCGGCGGACGCCAGGTCCAGAGCACGCAGGGGCGCCCCGCGACCGGCCTTCCGCGCACCACTGCCATCGGTACGGAGCAGGGCGGGCGCAACGGCATGGGCCGTGGCATGGGCGGCGGTATGGGCGGCTCGATGGGCGGCGGCATGGGCGCCGGCCAGAACGGCATCAGCGGCGGTCGCCGACTCGCCGGTGAGACCGGCGGCGTCGTCGGCGGCAAGGCACAGCGCCCTGGCGCGGCCGGCACCGCAGCGGGCGGTGCGCGCCCCTTTACGCCCGGCGGCTCCGGCCTCGTGCGTGGAGGCTCCACGCAGGCCGGCGAGCGCGAGGAGCGGAACGGAGAGCGTCCCGACTACCTGGTCGAGGACGAGGAAACCTGGCAGCAGGGCCGCCGCGTGGCGCCGCCCGTCATCGACTGATCAGCGCGAGGAATCAGATGTCTACCAGCAGTACGCGTCGGAGCCGTGCCCGAGTCACCGCCTCGGCCGCCTTGGGGATGCTGCTGGTGGGCATCGCTTCCGTCCCCGCCCACGCGGAGGGCACGCGTGGGCAGCAGTGGCACCTGGATGCCTTCGGCGCCGAGGAGATCTGGCAACTCAGTAGGGGCGAGGGAGTCATCGTCGCCCTCATCGACTCCGGCGTGGACAAGGACAACCCCGACCTTCAGGGGCAGGTCCTCAAGGGCAAGGACTTCGCCCCGGACGACTCGGGTGACGAGTACACCGACCAAGACGGCCACGGCACCAGCATGGCGGGCCTCATCGCGGGAACCGGTCGACGCGACGGTGGCAACGGGGCGTTCGGGCTTGCCCCCGCCGCGAAGATCCTTCCGGTCCGGATGCCGGGCGACGCCGGCAAGAACCAGACGGGGGGTGCCGCGGAGTTCAACCGGATCGCGCCCGACGCGATCCGCTTCGCGGCCGACTCCGGAGCCAAGGTCATCAACATCTCGATGGGTGTGGAGACGGGCTCGCCCGAGCTCACGGACGCCGTGAAGTACGCCCTGGACAAGGGGGCTCTGGTCTTCGCCGCTGTCGGCAACGATGCGCAGGCGGGCAATCACCTCGCGTACCCGGCGGCGACACCCGGTGTCGTCGGCGTGGGCGCCGTCGACAACAAGGGGACGCGAGTCTCCAGTTCCCAGTACGGTCCCCAGGTCGACATCGTGGCACCCGGCAAGGACATCGTGGCAGCCTGCGGCGGCGGTACCGGCGTCTGCAAGTCCAGCGGTACCAGTGACGCCACCGCCCTCGCCTCCGCCGCCGCCGCGCTCATCTGGTCGAAGCACCCCGACTGGACCAACAATCAGGTCCTGAAGGTCATGCTCAACACCATTTCCAAGCCCGCCGGGGACGGGAAGCGCAGTGACTTCCTCGGGTACGGCGCCATCCGCCCGCTTCGCACGCTGAAGACGCCCGGTGACCCCGGTCCGGCCGACGTCCGGCCCATCGACGACCTCGGCGAGAACGTGATGCCGTCCGCGTCCTCGTCCGCATCGGCGGACCCGGCTCCTACGGAGTCCTCCGTCGCCCCGGCCCCCGCCCCGGCCCCCGCCCCGGTCGCCTCCTCCGACGACGACGGCGGCAACACCGGCCTCTGGATCGGGCTCGGGATCGGTGCGGCCGTGCTGATCGGCGCCGGGGTCGCCGTACCCGTACTCCGTTCGCGGCGGAGCTGAGTCTTTCCGTCTCCGCCGCTGAACATCCGTGACTCACATGGAGAAGTAGATGTCGTTCGACGAGGAGTGGGGCCAAGTCCGCAGCGAGGCAGCTGCGATGAGGCTCAACAGCGTGCCCGCCGAGGGTGGCGGCGGTGGTGGTCCCAGCGACTACAAGGTGACGTCCGCCGACCTCAAGGCCATCGGCAACGAGGCCCAGGAGCTCTTCCACTGGTTCGAGCGGGACGCCTTCCACGCGGGCGCCCAGACCGGCACGGCCGCCAAGAGCCTCGACGGCGACGGCTTCCTGACCGGTTCGGCGATGTGGACCATGTGGGACACATGGCGCGACCAGTGCGAGACGCTCCTCAGCGCCTGCGCGCACATCCACAACCACCTTGAGGACACGGTCACCAGCCACGCCAACCATGAAGAAGCGCTGATCACGAACTTCTCCATCTCCACGATCGACGCACACTTCAAGTAGGCCGACGGCACGGCACGGCACGGCACAGCACAGCAGGCCACGGAAACGGCTGACGAGGGACGTTAGATGCTGAAGTTCGACCAGGTTCTCCATGCCCAGCTCGGCAGCCTCAAGGAGGCTGTCACGGGCTGGTCGGAGGCGGTTTCCAAGCTGGAGAAGTCCAAGGACAAGGCCGACACCGGCCTCCAGGGCAAGGCCGACAAGGCCGACTGGAAGGGGGAGAACGCCGGGGTCACCCAGGCGTTCGTCCGGAAGACCGCCAAGGAGTTCGGCGACGCCCTCATCGAGGCGACCAGCATCCGCAACATCCTGCGGGACGCGGAGGGCGAGTTCCAGGCCGCGAAGAAGGAACTGGAGAGGCTGGTCGCGGAGGCCCCCGGCAAGGGAATGCGGATCGACCAGCAGGGTGCCGTCAGCCATCTGATCCGCCCCGACAGCCGGTCCAAGGACTACGACGGGCCCAAGCCCGAGGTGGCCGACTTCGAGGCCATGTCCGCGGCGATCAAGGCCGCGATCGACCGGGCGAACAACGCCGACGACGTGGCGTCGCGCGCGCTGCGCGGTCTCGTCGGCCCGGACAAGAACAACTTCTCCGGTACGAGGTACGACTCGCTCGCCGCAGCCTCGAAGGCGCAGGACGCCGAGGACGCGCACGCCGCCTATGAGCTGTACAAGAAGGGCGACGAGGCCACCCCGGCGGAGATCGACAAGCTCAACGCCCTCTTCAAGGCCAACCAGAAGGACCCGTACTTCGCCGAGAAGTTCGCCCTGGAGGTCGGGCCGAAGGGCAGCATGGAGTACTGGGCCGACATGGGCGACCCGAGCGACGGCTCGCGGCTCGGCGTCGACCACCGGGACAAGCTGAAGGAGCTCCAGACGAACTGGAGCATGACGCTCGCCACCGCCACCCACTCCAAGAGCCCCGAGATGGAGCAGTGGAAGGCCGACGTCATCAAGGCCGGCAGCGAGCCCATCCAGACGCGCGGCACCAGCCCGTACGGCTTCCAGGTCATGAGCAACCTGATGCGGGTCGGCGACTACGACGACAAGTTCCTGAAGGACTACGGCAACGGGCTAGTCGTCACCGAGCGGAAGATGACGCACGACGGCCGGCTGCCCGCCGACCGCGCCTGGCATGCGATGGGCGGCATGCCGTCCCACCTGAACTGGCAGGGCGGCGACCTCGGCAACGACCCCATGATCGGTTTCATGGAGGGGCTCGGACACAACCCGAAGGCGTCGACGGACTTCTTCAACAGCAGCATCGACGTCACGCCCGAGAACACCAAGGACAACAAGAAGCTCGACCCCTTCGACTACTTCACGAAGGACCGCGAGTGGCCCGAGGAGCTCAACGACAAGGGTGACAGGACCAAGGAGCCCGGCTACAACGCGCTCGGCCACGCCCTGGAGTCCGCGACCACCGGCCATCCGTACGACGCCGAGACCGAGGGCCTCAAGGACGTACGGACCAAGGAGAACGCCGAGGTCATGCAGAAGGTCGTCGAGCGGTACGGCGACGACCCCAAGTACATGCACAAGCAGCCGGGCATCGACGACAGCCTCGGCAAGATGGGCGCGGCCTACATCGACGAGTTCAACCGGTCCCTGGAGCAGGAGGGGGAGACGTCGACAGAAGAGATGCCGAACTCGCCGTTCGGCGCACGGAACAACGAGAAGGGCGAACCTCGGTTCGGCGCGGAATTCGCGGACACGCTGTTGTTCACCCGGGGTGACACGGTCAGCTTCCTCGGCACGGTCGCTCAGAGCGAGACCGGTCACGCACAGCTGTCGGCCGCCCAGACGGTCTACACGACGAGTGTCATGGACGAGGTGGCCCCCAAGCCCGGCTCGGGACCGGCGCGTGAACTGGACCTCACCGACGCCAAGACCACGCTGCGGATCGGCGCGGAGACGCACGCGATCTTCGACCAGTCGAGGATGGCGCAGATCGATCAGCAGTACACGATCGATTCCGATGAACACAAGAAGGCTGTCGGGCGTACGACGGAATGGGTCAAGTTCGGAGTCGGCGCGGCGGCGGCAGGGGGCGTCGTCGCTCTGACCGGCGGTGCGGCCGGTGTGCTGGTTCCGTTGGCCGCCGAGACCGTCGGCGGCGCCGTGACGACCCTGGTCGGCATGGAAGCCGATGATATCGCGGAGAAGTACTCGGAGGACAAGATCCTCAAGGAGAAGTCCGACGACCTCAAGGACGAAGCCCTGGCGTCGGGCAAGCGCAACGCGCTCATGCCTGGCCAGGCGTACGCGAGGACTCCCGGCTGGAGCGACGACGACAGCAGCTACCTTGAGGAGGAGCTGACCAAGTACGTGAAGGACAGCAGGGGCCACGTCAGGGACGACTCCCTGCCTGACCCGTACGACGAGAAGAAGGATGGGAAGGTCACATGAGAGTGAGCCGCTCACGAGGCATGGTGATTGGGTCCCTCCTCGTCGCCGCTTTCGCCTCAGCCTGCTCCTCGGGTAGCGACGCAGGGCCCAAGAGGCAGTCGGCCGTGGAGATCTGCGGCGGATTCGCAAAGGACCCCGCCGTCGCCTCTGCCTTGGAGGCCATCGCGGGCAAGGGCGCGTCGCTGACGAGTGACGGGTCCGAGCCGGACAGGGTCCTCACCGACCTGCGGACGGCGGCGCGGACTCCTCAGAGCGGCAAGGAGCGGATGCGGGGCATTCCGTTCTGCACGTTGGAGACGGCCGGGGACGAGAAGAACGTCCTGAGCATCACCCTCCGCGAGGCACTCTCGGTCCCCGCGAGTGAGGCATCGAATGAGCTCGTGACGACCTACACCACCGGTCGGCTGGCGACCTCGTCCGACCTCCACGCCTCGGTCTACTTCATGTGCCCGATGAAGGCACCGGCCCACGAGATCGTCCTCAATGCCGAGTTGGAGCGGGCAGACGAGAACGACGCCGACCACCCGGGGATCAGGGACGAGCAGATCACCCTCGCCAACGCGGCTGCCCGGCACGTGGCCGCCGCGTTGGGATGTGGCGACACCCGGCTGGTCACAGGCGTGCCGGCGAAGGCGCAGCCCTAGGAACGGGAGTCGCTTCAGTCGCCGTAGACGGGCATGGCCGCGATCTTGCCTCCGCGTGCGATGAAGACACGGTGGGCGTCGCTGACGAGCTGGTAGGGGCCCTCGCCGTTCATCTTCGCGACGAACAGCTTCCCGCCGGTGCTCTTGTTCACCACCTGGACGGCGCTGTCGTCCGGTTCGGGCAGCCAGATCGTCGTGCCTTCCACCGCCGGGGCGGTGAGAGTGCCTTCCGGGGTGCCGAATTCGCCCAGTATCTGCGTCCACACCGTGCTCGGCCTGTCCGAGTCCGCCAGTGTGCTGAAGCGGAAGGCCCAGTAGGCGTCGACGGCGACGACGGTCTCGCCGTCGGCGGTCGGACTGCCGAAGCCGAGCTGCCGATCGGCGAGGTTGCTGGTCTCCTCCTTCCACACGAAGTCGCCCTCGTCGAGACGCCGGACCATCAGTGTGGGGCCGCCGAGAGAGACGGTGCCGCCGCTGATCGAGGGGGCCTGACCGTGGGTGCCCTGGCCCTTGACCTTCCATGCGGTCTCGCCCGTCGCGGTGTCGACGGCCTCGACCTGTCCGTCCCGGCCGTGGATCACGAGCCGCTTCCCGCCCGTGGCCGCCTTCGCGGGGCCGTCCGAGGAACGCGGCGAGGTCATCGGGCGGGTCCAGGCCGTCGCGAGCGTCCAGGCGTCGACGGCGCGCAGCTCGTCGGTCTTCGTCACCAGGTAGACGTGGGTGTCGTCCGCGGCGAGGACGTCCTCCACCTCGGAGTGGGTCTGCCAGACAGGCTTGCCGGTGGAGGCGACGAACGCGTTCAGGACACCCTTCTTGTCGACGCCGACGACGAGCCGGTCGGCGACGGAGACGAATCCGGCGTCCGCGTCGATGTCCTTGGCCCGCCACCGCTCCTTGCCGTCCGTGACGGACAGGGCGAGCAGCCCGCCCGTCTTCGCCGACACGATCAGCACATCGCGTACGGGCAGAGGGAGGCGTTCGTTCGGGGCGGTCACGTCGAGGGGACCCCACAGCGATTTCGGGGCTTTGCCCCCGCTGTCGATGAGTGAGACGAAGGCCGCCTCGGGGGTCGCTACGGCCGGTGGCACGTCGGCGGTCGGGGACTTCTCCCCGTCCCGGTTCAGCCACCAGGCCCCCGCCCCGCCGCCCGCACCGAGCACGGCCACTCCGACCACCGCCGAGGTGAGGAAACGGCGCCGGGAGGGCGCGGCGGGTACGGCGGTCTCCTCGGGGGCCGCCAGGCGCTTCGTAGCCGTCTCGCGCCGCTTGATGTCCTCGGCCAGCGGGCCCTTCCGCCAGGCGCGGTCGGCGCCCTTCGGCGGGGCGAAGGCCTCGGCGATCTGCGGAGGCGAGGGGCGGAACGCCGGGTCCTTCGCCAGGCACGGGCCGATCAGGTCGGCGAGCTCCTGTGGCACCAGACTCAGGTCCGGGGTCCCGTGCACGACTTCGTACTGGACCGCAGCCACATGCGCGCCCTCGAAGGCACGCCGTCCGCTCGCCGCGTAGGCGAGGACCGCGCCGAGGGAGAAGACGTCCGACGACGGGCCGACGCGCTGCCCGAGGGCCTGCTCCGGGGCCCCGTAGCCCGGGGTGACCGGGATCTGTCCCGTGGTCGTGAGGGTCAGGCCGTGCTCGGGGCGCGCGATGCCGAAGTCGATGATCCGGGGGCCTGTCGAGGTGAGCACGATGTTCGCGGGCTTGAGGTCGCGGTGGATCAGACCCGCCACGTGGATGTCGTGCAGGGTGCGCGCGAGCTGGGCGGCGAGGGCGCGGACCGTGGGGACGTCCATCGGGCCGTACGTCCGGACGGCCTCGTCGAGGGTCGGGCCGGCGAGGAACTCGGCGGCGATCCACGGCCGTCCCCCCTCGGTCTGGGCACCGAGAACCCGCGCCACACCGGTGCTGGTGACGGCCCGCGCCATGTCGGCCTCGCGGACGAACCGCTGGGCGAGGTGCTGGTCGTGGGCGAGTTCGGGGCGGAGGACCTTGACGGCCGCAGGGATGCCGGAGGCGTCACGGCCAACGTACACCTTGCCCATGCCGCCCTCGCCGAGGACGCCGAGGAGCCGGTACGGGCCGAGCCGGAGCGGGTCACCGGTGGCGAGGGGCTGCGTGGTCACGAGGCTGCTTTCCAAGTCGATGAGGGTGAGTCGAAGGGGGTGAGTCGGTGAGGCAGGGGGCCATGGGGGCACGGGAGCGCGTCGGGACCCCGGGTCAGGCGAACGGGAGGGCGACGACGGACGACGCCCCCGCCCCGATGATGCGGGTCCGCGTCTTGTCGATGACGTACCGGGTCGCGTCCGTCGGGAACACCCAGGCCGAGCGGCGGGTCACCCGGTCGACGGCACTCAGACCGCCCACGACCGGGGCGTACACGTACTTCGTGCCGACCACCGGGACGCTGCGGAGTTCCGGGGTCAGGCTCCGGCCGGAGGGAGTCTCCTCCCAGCTCTTGACTCCCTTGTCTGCGCTGACGACCACGAGACCGCGGCCCGACTCGTTGACGTGGACGAAGCCGCCCGAGACGGCGGGGAACCCGAAGGCGGAGCCCTTGCCGTGTTCCCAGGCGACGGCGCCGTCGGCGAGGCGCAGCGCCCGGAGGCGGTCACCGCCGACGTACACGTGCCGGTCGTCGGTCGCGAGCTGGCCGGGGGAGTAGTACTGGGAGAGTTCGAACGGGACGGTCCGCCGCCACAACTGGCGTCCGGTGCGCACGTCCCGTGCTTGCAGGTCGAAGGACTCGAGGTCGTCGCTGTTCTTGCCGAGGACCAGCAGATTGCCCACCACCTGGGAGAGCCAGGGGCGTACGTTGCCCCACGTGTACGGCTGCCGCCACAGCTCCTTGCCCGCGCGCAGGTCGACGGCGACCAGATGTCGGCCGATGGCCTTGTCCTCCTCCCGGTCGCCGATGCGTGAGGCGGCGAAGATCCGTCCGCCGGATGCGGTGAGGAGCTCCGTGCCGAACTGGGAGCCCTCGAAGTCCTTGAGCGTGATGATCCGGGCCGATTCCTTCCCGGTGCGGGGCGCGAGCGTGCGGATCTCCAGGGCACTGGGGCCGGTGATGGGGCCATCGGACGTGTAGAAGGACGTTCCGTCCGTGACGATCCGATGCGCACGCCCCATCGCGTCGTACCACAGTTCGGTGCCCTTCCCCGTGTCGCGCGCCCGGAAGGTTGCCGTCTCCGCGAACCCCACGACATCGCCCGCCACCAGCGGAGTGATGCGCTCCTCACGGTCAAGGGCGTCCCCCTTCCACAGCGCCGCGGGCGCGCCGTCGGTGGCTGTCGGCGCCGGGATCGCCGTGGGGCCGGTGGGCGCCGGAGTGCCGCTCGCCCCGGTGGTCGTCTCCCGGGAGTTCAGCCACGCCCACACCCCCGCGCCCGCTCCCGCGAGGCCCAGGGCGGAGCCGGCGCCGAGGGTGAGGGCGCGGCGGCGGGAGAGGGGGGTGTCCGGGGTGGTCTCCGCGAAGGCGGCGCCCGTCGGGGCCGGGAGGCGGTGGGGGGCGTGGAGCCAGACGTCCGTCGCGCGGCGGGCGATGTCGGTGAGGAGGAGCGGCGGCAGGTGGTCGGCGAACTCGCCGTGGCCGTCGTGGAGGTGGGCGGTCAGGTCGGCGGTGGTGGGGCGGGTCGCCGGGTCCTTGGCGAGGCAGGCCGTCAGGAGCGGCAGCAGTGCCTCCGGTACGCCGGCGAGGTCGGGCTCGGCGTAGCGGACGCGGTACAGGAGGTCGGCGGGGGAGCCCGTGCCGAAGGGGCCGTGGCCGGTGGCGGCGAAGACCAGGACGCCCGCGAGCGCGAACACGTCGCCGGCCGGGGGGTGTTCCTGGCCGCTCGCCTGCTCCGGCGACATGAACGCGGGCGTGCCGGCCGCCGCTCCCGTACGGGTCAGGTGGTCGTCCCCGGCCGCGCGGGCGATGCCGAAGTCGATGATCTTCGGGCCGTAGGCGGTGACCAGGACGTTCGAGGGCTTCAGGTCGCGGTGGACCACGTCCGAGGAGTGCAGCTGGGCGAGGGCCCCGGCGAGCGCGGCGCCGAGGGCGCGGACGGTCGGCTCGGGGAGCGGGCCGCCGAGCGCGACGGCGTCGTCGAGCGGCGGGCCGAGGACGTACTCGGTCGCCAGCCACGGGGTCTCGGCGAGCGGGTCGGCGTCGACGACGGCCGCGCCGTGGCGCGCGCCGATGATCCGCGCCGCGTCCGTCTCCAGCCGGAAACGGGCGCGGAAGGCGGGGTCGGTGGCGAGCCGCGCGTGCACGGTCTTGAGTGCGACCGTACGGCCGCCGGGCGTGCGCGCCAGGTAGACCGTGCCCATGCCGCCGGAGCCGAGGCGGGCGAGGAGACGGTACGAGGCGACGGCGGCCGGGTCGTCGTGGGTCAGGGGCGACAGCATGAGGTCAGTCCGTCGGATCGAGGAGGAGAGAGGGGACGTGGTGCCGGTTCGGTGTCAGGCGCGGGCCGGCGTGGCGTGCTCGGCGGGGCCCGTCTGTTCGGCCGCCGCGGGCAGTTCGGCGGCCAGCAGCTCCGCCGACTGGCGTGCCAGCGCCGCGACCACCCGGCCCGGGAGCCACCCGGGCGTGAGCAGGGTGCCGGCCGAGTTGAGGACCGTGTGGTGCGCGGTCGGCGGTGCCAGCGCGGTCATCAGGGCGGCCGCCGTGGGGCGGTCCGCGGGGTCGCGGGCCAGGCAGGAGGAGATCACCGGGCGCAGGGCGGGCGGCAGTTCCTCGCGTTCGGGCACGGTGTGGCCGGTGGCGGCGTACGCGAGCACGGCGCCGAGCGCGAACACGTCGCCCGGCGGCCGGGGCCGGCCGCCCGTGGCCTGTTCGGGGGCGAGTGAGCCCGGGTCGAGGCCCGGCAGGCCGGTGCGCGGCTCGCCGTCGGCCGCGGCGGCCCGTACCGCGCCGAAGCAGGTCAGCCGGGGGCCGTCGGCGGTGAGCAGGACCGCGGCGGGGGAGACCCCGGCGTGGGTGAGGCCCTGGGTGTGGGCCGCGGCGAGGCCCTCGGCGAGGGCGGCGCCGACCGCCCGGACGGTGGCCTCGGGCAGCGGGCCGCCGTGGACGGCGAGGGCCACGGGGAGCGGGAGCGCGGGCACGTAGGGGCTCGCGTACCAGGCGGGGGAGGAGGCGGAGCCGGAGCCGGAGGGTTCGGTGGGAGGGGCGACGTCCGTCACCGGGGCGATCCACGGGCCGATGAGGTGCCGGGCCGCGTCCGCCTCGGCGGCGAAGCGCGCCGGGTCCGCGCCGGGCAGCGGGGCGCTCAGCAGGACCGTGCGGTCGCCGTCCGGCGTACGGGCCACGAAGCGGCGGCAGGGGACGGCTGAGCCGGAGGCGGCGGCGGGCGGGTCGAGTCGGGTGATCAGCCGGTACGGGCCGATCCGCCGGTCCGGGGGCGCCGGGCGCTCCGGGGCCGTCGCGTGCTCCTGGGCGGTCCGGGGAGTCGCTCCCGATGGCGCGGAGTCCCCCTGCGTGCGCGACCGTGCCACTGGCCATTCCCCCTGTTCCTGCGACTGCTTTGTGACGTTCCCGGGGCGACCCGGGACGGGTCGAGCCTATCGAGGCAACGGGGCGGCGGCCCCGGCGGCGTACGGGTCGGGGAGGGGCGAGGCAGGCGGCGGGCCCGGAACGTCCGAGGCTGTCCGGGTTGCGAAGGTGAAGTGAGCCCGTGCGCGCGGTGAAGCCTCGTGAAGATCTCGCTCTGCAAGGGATTTCCCGGTGAGGAGTGCTCGAACGCGTGGTCGTGGTATTACGATCGCCGTGATTCCGTGGGCACGGAACTTGCTGAGGCGAAGCCGGAACGATCACCATCCGATCGCCGGCGCGATCACCGCACGGGGGAGAGCATGTCGTTCGACGAGGAGTGGGCCTCGGCCCGGTCCACATCCACGGCCAGCGTGAGCATGCGGCTGAACCAGGTCGCCCCGGAGTCCGGCGGGGGTGGCGGCAACGCCGACCTCAGCGTCGACCAGGACAAGCTCGGTGCCATCGGCAGCGCCGCGTACGCGCTGCACGGCCGGCTGGTCAAGGACGGGAACCACGCGCGCGCGAACACCACGGAGGCGGCGACGGGCATGTCGACGAACGGCTTCCTCACGGGCTCCGCGATGTCGACCGTGCAGGAGAACTGGGGCTCGCAGCTGAACACGCTGCTCGACGCCTGCGCCAACATCTCCAACCACCTCGACTACAGCGCGGCCTCCCACGCCAAGGAAGAGGAAGACATCAAGGCGGCCATGGCGGCCTCCAAGATCAACGAGTACTTCAAGTAGTCCGGGGGCCTTGCTGTGTTGACCTACGACAACGTGCACCACGCGCCGCTCGACAAGATGAAGGCGGCGGCCGACGACTGGTCCGCGATGAAGGGCAAGCTGGACAAGCTCGCCGACGACGCCCGTACGACCATGGCCGCGAAGGCCAAGGACGACTACTGGCGCGGGGTGAACGCCGAGGTCACGAAGCCGTTCGTGGACAAGACGGCGAAGGAGTTCGAGGACGCCGCGAAGGCCGCCGACGGCATCCACAAGGTCCTGGAGGACGGCTACAACGCCTTCAAGAAGGCGAAGGACGACCTCAGGACGATCGCCGAGACCGACGCGCCCGCGAAGGGCTTCCTCGTGAAGTCCGACGGCACCGTCGAGGCCAGGGAACCGCTGTCCCAGATCAAGGACCCCGGTGCCCGGCACGACCCCGACTTCCAGGACCTCGTGCGCAAGGAGCGCGCCGACATCCAGGCGATGCAGGACCGCATCAAGGCCGTCCTGGAGGTCTGCACCGAGGCCGACGTGGCCTGCTCCAACGCGCTCAGGGCCAACATCACCGGGGACAAACACAACTTCAGCGCCCCCAAGTACGCGAGCCTCGACGCCGAGGAGGCGCAGCGCGCCGTCGACCTGGCCAAGAAGGGCCGGGACATCTCGCACGAGGAGCTGATGCGCCTCAACGAGCTGCTGAAGGACAACAGCGGTTCGAAGGAGTTCTCCAGGACCTTCTACGAAGGCCTCGGTCCGAAGGGCTCCCTGGAGTTCTTCGGTCAGTTGTCCATCACCACGTACGACTACCCGGACGTCAACAAGCAGCGCCTGGCGGACGTCCAGGAGCTCCAGAAGAACCTGGGCCTCAATCTGGCGACAGCCACGCAGGGGGGCGACGCCTGGACCGACAAGTGGTCCACGGACATGCGCAAGCTCGGCACGGAGCGCATCCCGCTGGTCAAGTACGACAACAACCCGGCCTTCGGCTACCAGTTGCTCGGCGGCATCATGCGCTACGGCGACTACGACAAGAAGTTCTTGGTCCCCATCGCGGAGCACATGACGCAGCTCCATGCCAAGGACCCGTACCTCTTCGGCAACAACAATGCGATGCTCGGCGGAGGGCCGAAGAACCAGTACAACCCGTCGGGCGTCAACGGCGCCGGCCACGACCCGATGATCTCGATGCTGGAGGCGCTGGGGCACAGCCCGGAGGCGTCGAAGGAGTTCTTCTCGAAGGAGCCGCTGACGTCGTACAAGCAGGACGGCAGCGTCGGCGGCGAGACGAACCTCGGCAATGACAAGGACGGCAACAAGATCGAGAACTACCTCGACTTCTTCGGCAACGAGAAGTACGAGTTCCTCCCTGACATCGACGAGCGCGACGAGGACGCCGCCAGGAGGTCCGCCGACTACATGCCCGACGCTCTTGGCCACGCACTGGAATCGGCGACGCTCGGCCACGCTTGGGACGACTCGACGCCGGAGCTGAAGCGCGACGAGGATTCGGCCAAGATCATGACGCAGGTCGTCGAGAAGTACGGCGGTGACGCCGAGCTGCTCAAGAAATGGCAGTCGCCACTGGCGGACAGCCTCGGCAACATGGGCGCAGGCTACATCGACGACCTCAACTGGGGTCTGGACAAGAACACTCCGGACAGCCCCTTCGCCCCGACGAAGGACAGGGCAGCCCACCTCGAGCTCGAGCGCGACACGACGGTCGACTTCCTGAGCAGCCTCGGCCAGCACCCGGACGCCTACGCCACGGTCTCCACGGCCGAGCGCCTCTACACCACGAGCGTGCTGGAAGCGCAGGTCGGTCCCGCCGGCAAGATCGACGAGGGGCGCGCGCGGGGCGCCGTGTTCACGGGTGCCACCCTTCAGGGCCTACTCGACGAGTCCCGCGGCGCTCAGGTCGAGGCCGAGGGCACGAAGAAGCACGAGGAGTACGAGAAGGCGCAGGCCGCAAAGGCCGGCTGGGTGCAGCTCGGTGCCACCGTGGGCATCGCGGCAGGCGTCGCCTTCCTGCCGGCCACCGCCGCCGTCGGCGCGGCCGCCATCCTCGTACCGCTCGCCGTCGACACCGGTTCGGGGGTCATGGAGCAGCTTGCCGGGCAGGTCGTCGGCGACTGGTCGGAGAAGTCGGTCGAGGACCACAAGGACAAGGCCGACGACAAGATCCACGAGAACAACAAGGCCATGTACACGGCTGGCCGGTTCAGCGCCGAGTCCCCGATGGATCGGTTCCTGTTCGAGTACCGCAGTCAGGTGAGCAGCGACTTCCGCCAGGACATGATCGAGTCCGTGAGCAACGGCTACGGACTGGGCAACGACCACGCAAAGCAGACCGGCAACGCCCCCGAGACCGGCTGAACCGCCGCCCCGACTTTCTGAGGATCCCGAGGTACCCCGATGAGAAGAGCGTCCGCGTCCGTATCGACCGCACTTGCCCTCGGTCTGCTCCTTACCGCGTGCGGGAGCGACGAGCAGGAGCCGCCGCGGGTCACCGCCGCGCAGCAGTGTGACGGCACGCTCTCGCCAGCGGCGGCCGGAGCGCTTGAGTCGGTGCTCGGCACGAAGAAGTTCTCGGAGGCCGGGAGCGGTGGTCTTGAGCGGACCGTGAACGTGCTGATCGAGGATCAGGCGAGGGAGGGCAGGCCGCCGGGCCATACCGCGATGTGCAAGGTCACTGTCGATGCCACCCCAATGAACGGGATCAGCATCGACTTCAGGCTGTACGAAGCCCTCGATCTGTACGACGACGGCACCAAGTGGTCGGCTGACGGCCGGTACCTCTACGGGATGGGCCGGGAGACGAGTACGGACAATAAGACGGCGCGCATCTTCGTCGGATGTACCAGTCCGCGGTTCAAGGGGTCGGGCGAGCAGCCGGCGCCCATCGGGGGCCTACTCAGTTTCAAGAAGTCGACGAACGGCGCCTACCCCGACAACACCCCCGCCACCCGCGAGGCGTACCTCACGATCCTGCACTCCGCGACCCTGGCGGTCGTGAAGGAGTTGGGCTGCGAGAACGACGCCGGGCTCCCCGAGAAGCCGGTCTTTCAGGTGAAGCAGTGGCGCGGGGAGCAGTAGCGGAGGGCGGCTCGGGTGCCTGTCCCGTCAGTCCTCGGCGATCTCGACCGCCGGGGACAGCTGGGACAGCAGGAGGACCGTCGCGCGGGTGAGCAGGGCCGCGAGGAGGATCGTCGCGAGGCCCTCGACCCGCAGGTCCGAGAACTTCGGGCCCAGCCAGGACAGCAGCCACCAGATCAGCGCGTCCAGGACAAAGCCGGCGGCGCCGAGGGCGGCGAGGACGGGCAGCGGGACGCGGCCCGAGGGGCCCACGTGGATCAGCTGCGTGAGGATCGTCAGGACGAGGGCCGCGACGAGCACCGAGAAGACGGCGTCGACGGTCTCCGCGCCCAGGGTGATGCCGGGCAGCAGCCCGCCGGCGAGAGCCGCGCCGACGACTATGCCCAGTCTGCGTCTGCCTTGATCGTTCATGGGCGGACTGTGGCACACACGACGCGTGCCGGGGAATGCTCCGGAGAACGATGATCGTGGAGACCGTGATCGGAATCGAACCGACGTATCTCGCTTTGCAGGCGAGTCCCTGAACCACTCGGGCACACGGTCGTGTTGTGCACTGGTACGACCGTAGGGCGGGGGCCGGGAGGGGCTCAAGGGTTTCCGGGGCCGTGCCATACGACTGCAACGGCGCTGCCACACCCCGTTCACAGCCGGCTCAGGCGGGCGCGTCGGACGGGGTCGGTCCCGGGGTCGATTCCGGGGTCGATTCCGGGGTTGATTCCGGGGTTGATTCCGGGGTCGCGTGGAGGATCGCGCGGGCCTGCTCCGCGGCCCGGGCCGTGCTCTCGCTGACGTAGTCGAGGAAGCGGGCGATGTTCTCGAGGCGGGTGCCGGCCGGGGTGCCGGGGCCGAGGACGCCGACGCCCTGACGTGCGGTCTCGACGATCTGGGCGGTGGCCCGGGCGCTGGCCATCATCGACTGGTACCAGACGTCGGCGTCGACGGTGTAGCGCTCGCGTCGGCCTTCGTCGCGTTCCCGGCGGACGAAGGCCTGGGCCTCCAGGAAGGTGATCGCCTTGGAGACGGTCGCCGGGCTGACGCTGAGGCGCTGGACGAGTTCGGCAGCGGTGAGACTGCCCGTGTCGCTGATGCAGAGGCAGGCCATCACGCCGGACATCATCTTGGGCATGCCCGACTGCATGAACACGGTGGTGAGGACTTCCTCGTACTCGCGCACGGCCTCGGGGTCGCGCCCGTGGGCCTGCGGGAGTGCCTCCGGGCTCCGGGGTGTGGCCTGCCTGCTCCGGTGGGCGCGCCGTTCGGTGGCGCGGTGGGCCAGATCGGCGCGGTAGCCGGTGGGGCCGCCGTTCCGCATCACCTCGCGCGTGACGGTCGAGGTCGGACGGTCGAGCCGTCGGGCGATCTCGGCGTAGGCGAGGCCGTCGGCCAGTCCCAGCGCGATCTGCTGACGTTCCTGCTGGGTGAGCCTGCCACCGGGCATCGCTGTCTCCTTCGTACTCCTCAGGTGCTGCCACTATAGCGTTCACGCTCATTTCATTGCAACGCAACGGTGGTGCTTGTTGCGTTAGGCCTCACGATGGTTGCAATGAAAAACAGGCTTTCACCTGCGGTGATAGGGATGTGACGCAACGCGCACGTTGCTCAACTCTTGAACGCAACGTAGCGTTTCTCTTGTCGGAAACGGCGCGGACAAGAGTCCGAGAGCCCGGAGAACAAGGAGAGCGTCATGCAGAAGTTCCACACCCCCGCCGCCATCGTCACCGTCCTGAACGTCCCGGCCGGCCTCATCCGCCTCATCGCCGCCGACCACGCCGACACCACCGTCGAGGTCCTCCCCGCGAACGCGTCGAACAGCAACGACATCAAGGCGGCCGAGCGGGTCTCCGTCGCCTACGCCGACGGTGTGCTGCGGATCGAGGCGGCGGAGGCCAAGAGCCGGATCCTCGGCAACTCGGGGTCCGTCGAGGTCACCGTCCAGCTGCCGGCCGGTTCCGGCGTCGAGGCGAAGACGGCCACCGCCGAGATCCGCGGGGTCGGGCGGCTCGGGGACGTGTCCTACGAGAGCGCGCAGGGCACGGTCAAGCTCGACGAGACCGCCGCCGCCCGCATCACCCTCCAGGCCGGTGACATCACCGTCGGCCGTCTCGGCGGCGCGGCGGAACTTGCCACGCAGAAGGGCGACATCAAGGTCGTCGAGGCCCTGGCCGGTGCGGTCGTGCTGCGTACCGAGTCCGGCGACCTGGAGATCGGTGCCGGTCGTGGGGTGTCCGCCACCCTCGACGCCGGCACCACCTACGGCCGGATCACCAACACCCTCCAGAACGCCGGCGACGCGGTCCTCGCCATCCACGCCACCACCGCCCACGGCGACATCACCGCCCGCAGCCTCTGACGGCCACCCCAACGGGTCCGTCAGCCCCCGATCGTCCCCAGCCTCTGAAGGAGCACCTCCCATGACCGACTTGGCCATCGCGGCGAACGGGCTGCGCAAGTCCTACGGCGACAAGGTCGTCCTCGACGGCATCGACCTCGCCGCCCCCAAGGGAACGATCTTCGCCCTGCTCGGACCGAACGGCGCCGGCAAGACCACCGCCGTGAAGATCCTCTCCACCCTCGTCTCCGCCGGACCCGGCTCGGGCGGGATCCACGTCGGAGGCCACGACCTCGCCGCCGACCCGCAGGCCGTCCGCGCCGCGATCGGCGTCACCGGCCAGTTCTCCGCCGTCGACGGCCTGATCACCGGCGAGGAGAA
>NZ_JBSGTX010000093.1:0-27724 GCF_053607625.1 Streptomyces sp. NPDC055103 | reverse complement strand
GCCGCCGGCATCTGGCACAACTGGACCACCGGCGCCGCAGTCAAACGCTCCCTGATCGCCTACGACCACTGAAGACATCGGACTCATTCATCTAGAGGTCCGCCGGATCAAGGTCGGACAGGCCCTGACGGCCGGCGCGGCAGCCCTCCCGGAGCCCGGTCGCATCTGCGCCGTTTCGACCGTTGTCAGTTCGAGGACCTAATCTGTCCACCGTGACTTCGCCTGCCTCGACGGACCTCGCTCCGCCCCAGCTCAGCGCGGCGCCGCGGCCCGCGCAGGGCCCGGCCGCCGACGAAGGGCTCGCGCGGCGCCTCCGCGCGCTCGCGTGCACCGCCCCGCTGCACGACCTCGACGCGCGCAAGGCGAACCTCGCCGGCGAGTACACGGTCTACGCGATGGCCGAGGTGGCCCTCTCCGCGATCGACCTCGTCACCCTCAACATGGACTTCGACACCGGCGCCGACCACGAGCAGATCGTCGCCCGGCTGCTGCCCCGCGTCGCCGCCCAGGCGCCCTCCCGGCCCGCCGCCGAGCACGAGCGCGTGGCCCGCTGGGTCCTGGAGAACCTGATCAACGTCGGCAGCGTCGACCGGGGCTTCCGCGCCGTCTACGGCACCTTCGGCACCGACGGGGTCTACGTCCGCAGGGACTACGACTTCAAGCTGATCGAGGAGGTCCCGGGCTACGGAGGCGGCGTCTACCTCCGCACCACCGACGAAGCGGTCAACGTCCTCGTCGGCGCCCTCGACACCGACGTCACCAGCGCCCAGATCGCCGCCGAGGTGAAGCTGGAGGTCCTCATCAGCCGGGGCCGCCTCGCCGACGCCCAGCTCGCCGCCGAGCAGGCGCGCTACCGGACCGTGCAGTACGCCGAGAGCCTCCGCAAGACCCTGGAGGCCACCCGGCGCAACGTCCGCGCCGTGGACTGGCTCCAGGCGGTCCCGGACATGATCGACGAGGCGCTCGACCACGTGGCCGACCGCTACCGCCACGAGAACGCGATCCTCACCAACATCCGCAAGGCCCGCGACGAGGCCGAGGCCGCGACCGACGCGAAGACGGCCGAGCACAAGCGCCGCGCCGCCGAGCTCGTCGACATAGTGAAGGACTGCATCCGGCGCCACACCCAGCTGCAGTCCCGCCTCCTGGAGGCCGGACCGCTCTTCCGGGCCGAACAGGACCGGCAGGCCTTCGCCGCCCCCACCGCGTACACCGGCCTCGACCTGTACGGGCAGCTGGTCGCCCCGATCCTGCCGCTCCCTGTCGAACAGGCCGCCAAGGTCACCGACGCCTTCTTCGCCCACGGCACCGGACTGCGCACCCCCGCGTCCGTCCGCCTCGGCGACCTCGTCGACCTGCTGTTCACCCCGCCCGTCGAGCGCGAGCACCTCGGCGCGGAGATGCCCGAGCCGGACCTCATCGCCACCCCCGACGACTCCCGCTTCAGCGAGGAGCAGCTCGCGAGCGCGATGCGCCTGCTCGACCTGGAGCACGACGCCCCGCGCCGCCTCTCCGGCCTGCTCGCCGAGGCCCGCCTCCTCGACGACGACCTGCCGTACCTCGTCGCCCTGCTCGCCGTGCACGCCGCCAGCCCCCCGGTCGGCACCGCCTACCGCCAGGGCGAGGAGCGGCTCCTCTTCGCCGTGGACGACGGCACGCCACTCGACGACCCGGAGTTCGGCGGCGCCGACCTCATCGTCGGTACGGCACTCCTCGACGCGGTGGGCATGGCCGCCGACCGCTCGGAGGCCACGTGACCCCCACCCCGATCGCCGCCGCGGACTCCTCCGACACGTCCGCTCCCGGTCCCGCGGCGCGGCAGGAGCCCGTGACGGCCGCGACGGACACGGACCGGCCCCAGGCCGAGCCGACGGCACCCGAGCCGTCCGCGCCCGAGTCGGCCACGCCGCGGCCTGCTGAAGAGCGGACCCCTGCTGCCGAGCCGGCCCCTGCTACCGAGCGGACCCCTGCCGAGCCGGCCCTGGCCGACGGGCCGACCGGCGCCGCCGCCGTACCCGGCCCCAGGCCGGCGCCGACGGCGCCCGGAGAGCAGCGCGAGCAGGATCTTCCGCCGCTGCCCGAGCCGCTGCCCGAGTCGGCCCGTCCGGACACCGGCCGGAGCCGTACGGAGGCCCGTACCGAGGCCGGCCCGCGCGTGCGGGCCGTGCGTGTGGACCGACCCGCCGGCGCGCGCGGCGATACCGGCGCCGAGCCGCCCAGGGAGCCCGGCACGAAGCCCCGGCTCGGAGCCGTACCGGCGCCGGAGCCGTCCCGCGCCGACGCCGCGGCCCGGCGCAGGAGCGCCCCGACCGTGCGCGCCGTTCGGCTCGCGGAGGGACCGGCCACGCCCGCCCGCCGCCCGGCGTCCGCTCCGGCGGCCGTCACCCCCGTGCCGCTGCCCCTGCCCCGACCCGCCACCCACGACGTACCGCCCGAGAGCCGCACCGAGGAGCCCCAGCCGTGAGCGAAACCCACGCCGAGTACGCCGACGCGTGGAGCGAGCAGGAGCCCCCGCACCCCCAGGCGGCCCCCGCGCCCACCCCGTCCTCCTCGTCCGCCGTCACCCCGGCCGACGCCGCCGACGCGGCCCGGCTCGTCTCCTTCGGGCTCCAGCCCAAGCTGCTGCCGGCCCGGGACGCCGAGTACACCGAGCTGCTCCGCCGCTACCGCGAGGACCCCGCCTTCGCGCGCCTCGCCGACGCCGTCGCCACCGGCCTCGGTCTCGTCGTCCTGGAGGTCTCCCCGCGCGCCGGGATGGCCGTCACCGCCGGCGAGGACTCCGTCTTCGCCGTCCGCATGGGCGACTACGCCCGCCGCGCCTCGACGGACTCCGCCGACCGGTTCCTCCATGGCCTGGCCCACCTCGCCGTCGCTGCCATGGCCTTCCCCCGCCCCGAGGACCTCGCCGACGACGGCTACATCGGCCGTCTCACCGTCAACGGCGTCGACGCCTTCGTACGCCAGGCCTGTCTACGCCTGGAGCAGCGGGCCGAGGAACAGGGCGAGAACACCGACCCGGCGTCCGACGCCCCCGGCCTGGAGGCCGGCTGGCGCGTCTACGCCCGCCGCAGCGCCACCGGCGCCACCAAGGACGCCCGCCGCCTCGCCGGATCCACCACCGGCATCGTCGGCAAGGCCGCCGCGTTCCTCACCGACTCCGGCTTCCTCCAGCGCACCGGAGACGAGGGCGGCGGCTCCTACCGCACCACCGCCCGCTACCAGCTCCAGGTCCGCGACATGGCCGGTTCCGCCGCCATGGCCGAGCTCCTCGACCTGGGCGTCGTGCCGGTCAGCGACGGCTCCGCGACCCTCGTCCCGCCGCCTGAGGGCGACGACCTGGAGCTCGCCGCCGACGCGGGCCTGCCGTTCCACGCCTAGCGGGTGTCCAGCCGACAAGACACCCCCTGACCGCCCGCGCCTCCGCCCCCGCGCAACCGACCTTCCTGAGCACGACGAGCACGAGAGTCCCCCGCCATGTACGAGCTGTCCCGGGTCCGCCTCTACTCCATCGGCCCCGCCGGTGCGCGCTACGCCGACACCGTCCTGGACCTGCGCGGGGTCGGCGCGCCCGTGCCCCACCCCGCCCCCACACAGGCGGAGTTCTTCGAGGACGAGCCGGTCGGCCCGCCGCGCCGCCCCGCGCCCGCGGGCGTGCTCTTCCTGGAGAACGGCGGCGGCAAGTCCGTCCTCCTCAAGCTGATCTTCTCGGTCATGCTCCCCGGCCACCGCAACACCCTCGGCGGGGCCAGCTCCGGCGTGCTGCGGAAGTTCCTCCTCGCCGACGACTGCGGGCACGTCGCCCTGGAGTGGCAGCACACCCTCACGGGCGAACTCGTCGTCGTCGGCAAGGCCAGCGAGTGGCGCGGCCGTCAGGTCTCCAACGACCCGCGGAAGTTCGCCGAGGCCTGGTACTCCTTCCGGCCGGGACCCGGGCTCAGCCTGGACAACCTCCCCGTCGCCGAGGCGACCTCCGTCCGCCGCCCCGTCGAGGGCGCCTCCGGAGCCACCGGCCGACGCCGCACGATGAAGGGCTTCCGCGACGCCATCACCGAGGCCGGCAAGGCGTACCCGCACCTGGAGGTGGTCTGGGAGGAGATCCACGACCGCTGGAACGAACACCTCGGCGAGCTGGGCCTCGACCCCGAACTCTTCCGCTATCAGCGCGAGATGAACGCCGACGAGGGCGAGGCGGCCGGCCTCTTCGCGGTCAAGAAGGACTCCGACTTCACCGACCTCCTCCTGCGCGCCGTCACCGACACCCGGGACACCGACGGCCTCGCCGACCTTGTGAGCGGCTTCGGCAGCAAGCTGGGCCGCCGAGCCGAGCTGACCGCCGAGCGCGAGTTCACGGCCGGCTCCGTCGACCTCCTCGGCCGCATCGTCGAGGCCGCCGGGACCCGATCCCACGCGCGGGACGTCCACACGGCCGCCGAGCGCCGCACCCGCACCCTCGCCCGCCGCCTCTCCGCCCGCGCCGACGAGGAGCGCGGCCGGGCCGCCGAGCTCGCCCAGCAGGTCACCTCGGCCGCCCACGCCGTCGCCGAGGCCGAGACCGCCCGCGGCCGCGGCGCCCTCATCTCCGCGGAACTCGCCTACCGGCACGCCTCCCTGGCCCTGACGGTCGCCGAGAAGGGCGCCGCCTCCCAGCGCCGCGAGCTCACCGACGCCCGCACCATGCACTCCGCCTGGCAGGCGGCCGAGGTCGTCCTCCGCCACCGTGCCGCGGGCGACCGCTCCGCGCGCGTGGCCGCCGCCATCCGCGAGGCCGAGCGGGACGCCGCCCCCGCCCTCGCGGCCCGCGCGGAGGCCGCCGCCGATCTCGTACGGGCCCTCGCCGCGGCCGCCGAGGAGGGCGAGCGTCACGCGGCCGAGGAGGAGGAGCGCTCCACGGCCCTCCAGGACGCGAGCGAGACCGCCCACCGTGACGCCACGGCCGCCGCCACCGAGGCCCAGCGCGCCCGCAGCGAGGCCGGTCACCTGCGCCAGCGGCTCGCCGAGGTCGAGCAGGAGACCGCCGAGGCGGTACGGGCCGGCTGGCTCGACGACACCGCGCCCGACGCCGACCCGGCCAGGGCCGCCCTCGCCGCAAGCGACGCGGAGAAGACCGCCGTCGCCGTCTGGGACACGGCCCGCGAGGCCGCCCGCACCGCCGCCGACCGCGCCCGCGAGACCGCCGGCGCCGAGTCCCGCGCCGAGCTCGCCGCCGCCCGTGCCGCGGACGCCGCCGAGGCCGCGGGGAACGCCTACGACGCGGAGCGCCGCGCCGCCGAGTCCCTCGCCTCCGAGGAGCGCCTCGCCGAGCTGCTGAGCCTCCCGTCCGCCGGCTCGCCCCTCCCCGGCCAGCGCGCGGGCGTCACCGGCCGGTCCGAGGCCTCCGGCGACCCCGCCTCGCAGGACGACCCCGAGAGCGCGGCCGCCCCCGCCGCCGGAACCGCCCCCCAGGGGCCCCTGACCGTCACCGAGTTCGACCGGTACGCCGACGAGCTGCGCGGCATGCTCGACCAGGCCGTCACCTCGGCCGAGCGGCAACTCTTCGAACTGCGCACCGCCGCGGCCGACGACTCCCGCATCCTCGGCGCCCTCGGCGACGGCGGTCTGCTGCCGCCCGGCCCCGACGTCCTCGCCACCGTCGAGTACCTCGGCGAGCAGGGCATCCCCGCGCTCCCCGGCTGGCGCTACCTCGCCCAGGCCGTGGACCCCGCCGACCACGCCCGCGTCCTCGCCGCCCGCCCCGAACTCGTCGACGGCGTCGTCATCACCGACCCCGTCTCGTACGGCCGCGCCCGCGAGGTCCTCGGCACGGCGGCCCTGCTGCCCCGCTCCACCGTGGCCGTCGGCACGGCCGCCGCCCTCCTCGCCCCCGTACCGACGCAGGACACGGGCGAGCGCGAGGACAGCGGCGTCTACAGCGTCTTCCTTGTACCGCCGAACCCCGCCATGCACGACGAGCAGGCCGCCGACGAGGAGCGGCACGCCCTGCGCGCCCGCGCGACCGCCCGCGACGAGGAGATCCGTACCCTCGCCTCCCGCCTCGCCGGCGACCGCGCCCTCGCCTCCCGGATCGGCGCCTGGCGCGCCGACTGCCCGCCCGGCATGCTCGCCGAGCTCGCGGCCGTCGCCTCGACCGCACGCGAGACCGCCGAGGCCGCCGCCGCGACCCTCGCCGAGGCCCGTACGGCGCGCGGCGAGGCCGACGAGGCCGCCGCCGAGGCGGCACAGCTCCGGGACGAGCGCCAGGAGGCCGCCCAGCGCGCCCGCCGCGTCGCCGACGCCCTCGCGGGCCTGGCGTTCCGGCTGCGCGAGCGCCCGGCCTGGCAGGCCAAGCTCCGTGAACTCGCCGAGGACGCCGCCGAGTCCGAGGCACACGCCCAGACCTGCCTGGAGCGTGCCCGCGCTGCCGACGAGGACCGCCGCGCGACCCAGCGCGCCGCCGACGACGCCCACCGCACCGCCCGCGCCCTGCGCGCCGAGCGCGCCGAGATCGCCGGCGCCCCCGACACCCTCCCCGACGAGGACCCGGCCGCGCCCCGCACCGCGCTGCCCACCCTCCGCGAGGCCTACCGGGCCGCCTCCCAGCTGTACGAGAAGGTCGGCGTCGGCGCCGACCTGCGCGCCGAGCAGGCCCGCGCCGAGAGCGACGAGTCCGCCGCGCTCGCCGAGCTCGACCGCCTCACCAACAAGGTCCGCACCCGCGCCGAACAGCTCCTGGAGTCCACCGACGGAGCCGACGGCCCGTCCCGGCAGGCCGCGGCGGCCCGCGCCGAGTCCCTCGTCCAGATGCTGGAGTCGCGCGCCACGGAGGCGAGCGAGAAGCTCGGCCGGCTCCGCGGCGAGGCCGAGCGCCTGGCCCCCGAGGACGGCGAGGCGCACACCGAGCTGCCCGAGGACCGGGTGCCCGCCGACGCCGAGCAGGCGCAGGCCCTGCTGCGGACCGCGACCGGCGAACTGGCCTCCCGTACCGACGCCCTGGAGGCGGCGCGCGCCGCGCACGCCGGGCTGCTCCGGGGCCACCGGGACGCCGAGGACGCGGCGGGCGGCTTCGACGAGACGTCGGCCCTCCTGCGCGATCTGCTCCGCGACCACACCGACGAGGAGCACGACGCCTCCGAGACGTACACCGGCACCCTGGAGGAGGCCCGTACCACGGCCGGCGAGGCCCGCCGCGCGCTGCGCGGCTGCACCGCCGAACTGTCCGCCGCCGACGCCGCCGTGCGCGAGGCGAGCGACATCCTCGTCCGGCACGCCAACTCCACCCGCTACGAGCAGGTCCGCACCCCGGCGCGCCAGCAGATCCGCGAACTGCCCGCGTCCGCCCTGCCCGAGCACGCCGCCAAGTGGGCCGAGGCCTTCGCACCCCGGCTCCGGGTCCTCACGGACGAGCTGGAGCAGCTGGAGCGCAACCGCGACTCGATCGTCGACCGCCTGCGCGGTCTCGTGGAGTCCGCGCTCGCGACGCTCCGCTCCGCGCAGCGGCTCTCCCGGCTCCCGGAGGGGCTCGGCGAGTGGTCGGGCCAGGAGTTCCTGCGGATCCGCTTCGAGGAGCCCGATCAGGCCACGCTCGCGGAGCGGCTCGGCGAGGTCGTCGACGAGGCGACCCGCGCCGCCGTCAAGAAGAACTCCGACCTGCGCCGGGACGGCATGTCCCTGCTGCTGAGGGGCGTTCAGGCCGCGCTCGAACCCCGCGGCGTCTCCGTGGAGATCCTCAAGCCGGACGCCGTGCTGCGCGCCGAGCGGGTGCCCGTCGGGCAGATGGGCGACGTGTTCTCCGGCGGCCAGCTGCTCACCGCGGCGATCGCCCTGTACTGCACGATGGCGGCGCTCCGCTCCAACGACCGGGGCCGCGACAAGCACCGCCACGCGGGCACGCTCTTCCTGGACAACCCGATCGGCCGCGCCAACGCCACGTACCTGCTGGAGCTCCAGCGGGCCGTTTCGGACGCGCTCGGCGTCCAGCTGCTTTACACGACGGGCCTGTTCGACACGACGGCGCTGGCCGAGTTCCCACTGGTGATCCGGCTGCGCAACGACGCCGACCTGCGGGCCGGACTCAAGTACATCAGCGTGGAGGAGCACCTGCGCCCGGGCCTGCCGCAGGCGGCCGGGGAGGGGGAGTCGATCCACGGCGAGATCACGGCGACGCGGATGTTCCGCCGGCACACGTCCGACGACCCCACCGCGCCCCCGGCCACCGCCTGATCCATGACGGAGCGGCCCGGCCCCACAAGGGACCGGGCCGCTCGTTCTCCGTCTGTCAGGCCGCCTCGGAGAGCTGTCCCGCCTCCGACCGGACCTCCGCGCGCCGCTCGCGGCGCGGCCTGCGCGCCGTACTGCTCGGCTCCGACACCACCCCGTGGCGCTGGCGCCACACCTGACGGGTGATCCAGACGTCGAGGACGCTCCAGGTGGCCACGACCGTCGACGCCACCGCGCCGATGGTCATCGGAAAGGCCAGCCAGGCGCCCGCGACCGAGCAGAAGAAGGCCACCACCCCCTGGACGAGCGTCACCGACGTGATCATCACGGCGCGTACGGCGGCGGTACGCACCGGATCGGGCATCCGCTGCCGGCCCTTCTCGTCGTCCACCCACAACTGCCGCGCCGCGCGCGACTCGTGTTCCATCGTCCTGTCACTCCCCACCGCTGTACGCCTCCAGGGGTGGCTGCCCGCTGTGTGCCCCTTTACGCGGACAGGGCCCTCCCCGTACTCATTGACGCACGGGAGAGGGAAAAGGTTTCGCCTGAATCTGAGCGGAACGCGCAATTCCAGCCATCTCCGCAGGCCGGAGAAATGGCACACCATCAGGTGTCCTGTGCCACAGTGGCCGATCCCAACTCCCCGAATACCAGGACATCTCATGATCAACACTCACTCGACAGGCTGAAAATCGTCCGGACATGCCTTCGAGATGGCCGTGATGCAGTAGTAGGCTCACGCCGCCATTTGTTTGAAACCGAAGGTTGACGTCGCGTGTTGACGCACGATGTCACGAACGTGCAGGACCTCCGTGGCGCGCGGGGGTCGAGCTGGGGGAGGCCATGCGCTTTCGCGGGAAGTCCATCCGCCGGAAGATCGTGGCGTTGCTCCTCGTACCGCTCGTCTCCCTGACCGGTCTGTGGGTCTTCGCGACGGCCCTGACGGGCCGCGAGGCCGACCAGCTCCTCGACGTCGGCTACATCGTCGACAAGGTCGGCTACCCGCTGGAGGACACCGCCCGCGTCATCCAGCTCGAACGCCGCCAGTCGCTCATCTACCTCGCCGACCCCCGGGGCTCCACCGCCCTCGCCTCCCTCCGCGAGACCCGCCGGGCCACCGACCGGCAGATATCCCGGATCCGTGCGAACGCCGCCGACCCGGGCGTACGCGAGGAGATGCGGCCGGTCACCACCCAGCGGCTCAACTCCCTCCTCACGGCCCTCGACGACCTGGATTCGCTCCGCCGCTCCGTCGAGAAGCGCAGCATCGGCCGGATGCAGGCACTCGAGTTCTACAACCGGCTCGTCGACCCCTGCTACAGCTTCCTCATCACCCTCCACGCCCTCGAGAACGTGGAGATGGACAAGCAGGGCCGCTCCCTCGTCGGCATCACCCGCGCCCGTGAGGTGCTCTCCCGCGAGGACGCCCTCGTCCTCTCCGCCCTCGTCGCGGACCGGGTCACCGCCCCGGAGATCCGCGCGATCTCCGACCTCGTCGCCCACCGCGAGCAGTTCTACGAGGTCAACCTCGAACTCCTGCCGACCGCCGAGCGCGAGCGCTTCGAGAAGTACTGGGCAGGACCCGAGACCGCCGCGCTGCGGACCGCCGAGAAGGCCATCATCGACGAGGGCCCCACCGACGAGCCGCGTGCCGTCACCGCCGCGTACTGGCAGGAGGAGGCGAGCCCCGTCCTGGACGAGCTCGCCCGCGAGAACACCGCGGCGGGCGACCGCTACCAGGACCGCGTCCAGCCCGCCGCCTACAGCGTGCTCCTCAAGGTCGGCGTCGCCGGCGTCCTCGGCTTCCTCGCCCTGCTCGCCTCGATCGTCATCTCCGTCCGCATCGGCCGGTCACTCGTCCACGACCTGCGCCGCCTCCAGAAGGAGGCCCAGGAGGTCTCCGGCGTGCGCCTGCCCAGCGTCATGCGCCGGCTCGCCGCCGGCGAGCACGTCGACGTCGGGACCGAAGTGCCCCACCTCCGGTACGGGCAGGACGAGGTCGGCGAGGTCGGCCAGGCCCTCAACACCCTCCAGCGCGCCGCCGTCGAGGCCGCCGTCAAGCAGTCGGAACTGCGCCGCGGCGTCTCCGAGGTGTTCGTCAACCTCGCCCGCCGCAACCAGGTCCTGCTCCACCGTCAGCTCACCCTCCTCGACACCATGGAGCGGCGCACGGAGGACACCGACGAGCTGGCGGACCTCTTCCGGCTCGACCACCTCACCACCCGTATGCGCCGCCACGCCGAGGGTCTCGTGATCCTGTCCGGCGCCGCCCCGTCCCGACAGTGGCGCAAGCCCGTCCAGCTCATGGACGTGGTCCGCGCCGCCGTCGCCGAGGTCGAGGACTACGAGCGGATCGAGGTGCGCCGACTGCCCCGCCTCGGCGTGGGCGGCCCCGCTGTCGCGGACCTCACCCACCTCATCGCGGAACTCCTGGAGAACGCCACGGTGTTCTCGCCCCCGCACACCGCCGTGCAGGTGCTCGGCGAGCGCGTTGCCAACGGCTTCACCCTGGAGATCCACGACCGCGGCCTCGGCATGAACGCCGACGCGCTGCTCGACGCCAACCTCCGGCTCGCCGAGACCCCCGAGTTCGAGCTGTCGGACACCGACCGCCTCGGCCTCTTCGTGGTCAGCCGGCTCGCCCAGCGGCAGAACGTCCGCGTCTCGCTCCAGACCTCCCCGTACGGAGGGACCACCGCGGTCGTCTTCATCCCGGCCGCGCTGCTCACCGACGCGCCCGAGACGCAGGGCGCCGGATTCCGTCTGGACCGCAAGACCACGGACTCCAACGGCCTGGACCCGCGGACCACGGACCCCAGGACCCTGGAGCGCGCCGGCACCGCCGACGGCGCCGACCCCCTCGACGACCCCACCGGACCCACCCCGCTGCCGACCCGCCGTCCGGTGCTCGCCAGGGTCCCGGACGTGACCGAGACCCCCGGCGTCCTGGACGGCCCCGTCGAGCTGGAGGCGCCGCTCGACGCCGACGAGTTCGACGTGCTCTTCGACCGGTCCGCGGACCTCCTCGACACCGAGAGCGAGCGCGGCGGCCTCTTCCGGCCCCGCGACCGCCGCCGCTCCGGCCTCGCCCCGGCCGGCGAGCAGCACCACCTGGCCCCCGACCAGACCACCGGCCGCGGCGAGGACGACGCGCCGCACGCCGACGGCGCCGCCCGTGGCCCCGTCCCGCTGCCGCGCCGCGCCACGCCCGTGCTCGTCGTGGACCACGGCCGCCGCGTCGACGAGCCGGGCAGGTCGCACCCCGCGCAGGGCCCCGAATCCGCGCAGGGCCCAGGGTCCGGCCTCACGTCGGGCCCCGTGTCCGTAACCGGCCTCACACCCGGCCCCGTGCCCGTACCCGCCCCCGTACCCGCCCAGGGGCCCACCCTCGTTCCGGTACCGCCGGAGGGCCCCGTGGGGGCCGAGGCCCCCGAGCCGTTCGGCGGGCTGCCCCGCCGCGTCCGGCAGGCCCATCTCGCGCCCCAGCTGCGCGAGACCGAGGGCCGGGCCGACCGCGGCGCCGGAGCGGACGCCGAGGACCGTACGACCACCGGTGCCGACGGGCCCGACTCCTTCGAGCGCGACGCCGAGGAGGTACGCGCCCGCATGGCCGCCATGCAGCGCGGCTGGCAGCGCGGACGACGGCACACAGCGGACCCGGACGACACGTCAGCACCAGGAACGACACCCGAGGGGGACGGTCGATGACCGCACCGAACGCCGCAGCACCCAGCACCACCTCCGCATTCGGCCACGGAAACGGCGAGCTGAACTGGCTCCTCGACGAGCTCGTCCAGCGCGTCGGGTCCATCCGCAAGGCCCTGGTGCTCTCCAGCGACGGACTGCCCACCGGCGGCTCGCAGCAGCTGACCCGCGAGGACGGCGAGCACCTGGCCGCCGTGGCGTCCGGCTTCCACAGCCTCGCCAAGGGCGTCGGCCGTCACTTCGAGGCGGGCAGGGTCCGCCAGACGGTCGTCGAGCTGGAGGACGCCTTCCTCTTTGTCACGGCCGCCGGCGACGGCAGCTGCCTGGCCGTCCTCGCCGACGCCGACTCCGACGTCGGCCAGGTCGCCTACGAGATGACCCTGATGGTGAAGCGGGTCGGGGCCCACCTGACGACGGCCCCCCGGACCGGCCTGCCCTCCGGAGGGTGAGTGGGACGGGCATGAGTGACGCAGCCGAGCCGAACCAGGCGACCGAGGGCCGGAACCCCGGCCACCATCACTGGTTCGACGCCGATGCCGGGCCGGTGGTCCGTCCGTACGCGATGACCCGCGGCCGGACGAGCGCCGCCACCCGCCATCGTCTCGACCTGATCGCGCTGGTGGTCCCCGAGCCCGCCGCCGACGACCCCGGCCGTGACCAGACGCTCTCCCCGGAACACGTGGAGATCGTCGAACGCTGCTCCGAGCAGCCCCAGTCGATCGCCGAGCTCGCCGCAGGACTCGACCTCCCCGTCGGGGTGGTCCGGGTCCTCGTCGGCGACCTCGTCGAAGACGAACTCGTCCATGTGACCCGCCCCGTTCCGCCGGCAGAACTGCCGGACGTGAGCATCCTCCGCGAGGTGATCAATGGCCTTCGGGCGCTCTAGCCGCAAGAAGCCGCTCGTCGAGCCGGTGACCCTGAAGATCCTCGTCGCGGGCGGGTTCGGGGTCGGCAAGACGACGCTGGTGGGCGCGGTCAGCGAGATCAGACCCCTGCGCACCGAGGAGATCCTCAGTGAGGCGGGGCGGCCCGTCGACGACCTCCACGGCGTCGAGAACAAGACCACCACCACGGTCGCCATGGACTTCGGCCGGATCACCCTCCGCGAGGACCTCGTCCTGTACTTGTTCGGGACCCCCGGCCAGGACCGCTTCTGGTTCCTGTGGGACGAGCTCGCGCAGGGTGCGCTGGGGGCGATCGTCCTCGCGGACACCCGCCGCCTGGAGGACAGCTTCGCGGCCATCGACTACTTCGAGCGGCGCGGCATCCCCTTCACGGTCGCCGTCAACTGCTTCGAGGGCGCCCGGCGGTTCCCCGCCGAGAGCGTGCGCGGCGCACTCGACCTGGACCCCGAGGTCGAGCTCCTGATGTGCGACGCCCGGGACCGGGAGTCGGTGAAGAACGTCCTCGTGGCGGTCGTCCAGCACGCCCTCGTCCTCGCGGACAGGAGCCACGCGCCAGCCACCACCTGAGCTGAACCCCCTCCTCAGGGAGGGGGTTCAGCTCACGGCCCGGGCCGGCGCAGAGAGGTTCAGCGCACCACCACCACCGCCGACCCGTGCCCGAAGAGGCCCTGGTTCGCGGTGATGCCGACGCGCGCCCCGGGCACCTGCCGGTCGCCCGCCGCGCCCCGCAACTGCCAGGTCAGCTCGCAGACCTGGGCGATCGCCTGCGCGGGCACGGCCTCCCCGAAGGAGGCGAGACCGCCGCTGGTGTTGACCGGCAGCCGTCCGCCCAGCGCCGTGACCCCCTCGCGCAGCAGCTTGGCGCCCTCGCCCGTTCCGCACAGCCCGATGTCCTCGTACCACTCCAGCTCCAGAGCGGTGGACAGGTCGTACACCTCCGCGAGCGACAGGTCCTCGGGCCCGATCCCCGCCTCCTCGTACGCGGCCCGCGCGATCGAGGCGCGGAAGCCGTGCGCCGCGGGGGAGACCGCGACCGCCGAGTCGGTCGCGATGTCGGGCAGGTCGAGCACCGCCTTGGGGTACGTGGGAGAGACCGTGGACACGGCCCGGACCCGCACCGGATCGGCGTGCCCGTGCCGGCGCGCGAACTCCATGCTGGACAGGACGAGCGCGGCGCCTCCGTCCGAGGTCGCGCAGATGTCGAGGAGCCGCAGCGGATCGGCCACGACCGCGGAGGCGGCGACCTCCTCGGCGGTCACGCGCGTGCGGTAGCGGGCGAGCGGATTGAGCGCGCCGGCCGCCGCGTTCTTCACCTTGACCTGCGCGAAGTCCTCGGTCGTGTCGCCGTACAGGGCCATCCTGCGGCGGGCGTAGAGCGCGAAGTACGCGGGGTTGGTCGCCCCGAGCACCCGGAACCGCAGCCAGTCCGGATCGTCCGGCCGCTCGCCGCCGGACGGCGCGAGGAACCCCTTGGGTGTCGCGTCGGCGCCGACCACCAGGACCACGTCCGCGAGCCCGGCCAGGATCTGGGCTCGGGCGGTCCCGACGGCCTGCGCACCCGAGGCACAGGCCGCGTACACACTGGTGACCCGCGCGCCCTGCCAGCCGAGGGCCTGGGCGAAGGTCGCCCCCGCCACGTATCCCGGGTAGCCGCACCGCATGGTGTCCGCGCCGACGATCGAGCCGACGTCCTCCCAGCCCAGACCGGCGTCGGCGAGCGCGGCGCGGGCGGCGGCCGTCCCGTAACCGACGAAACTCCGGCCCCACTTGCCCCACGGGTGCATGCCGGCCCCGAGTACGGCGATGTCGTTCACGACCGCTCCTCCCGTTCCTCACCCGAGACGGGCCGCCAGTTCCAGGTGGTCCAGGTGTGCAGGTCGTCCTCGTTGAGGACGCCTGGCACCACCTCGACCTCCGTGCCGACGGCGAGATCGGCCGGTCGCACCCCAGGAGCCGCCTGCCCGAGGACCACCATCGCCTCGGCCGCCAGCTCCACGGCCACGAGCGTGTACGGCTCCCAGGGCGTGTCCGGATCGGAGACGTACGGGGCGGGCGGCCGGTACCGGCCGTCGGTGTACGCCCAGACCCGGCCGCGCGGCGAGAGCGGCACCTCGGCGAGCTCGCCGCCGCCCGGGCACCCCGGATTGCGGCACCAGTCGTCCTCGCGCGGGAAGAAGACCGAGGCACAGGCCGTACAGCGGGTCCCGAGCAGCCGGAAATCCGCCTCCGGCACCGTGTCGTCGGTGAACCACCGGGCCACCACCGGTCTGCGCGTCCGTGCCATCAAGGCCTCCCGTGCCGTCGGTCACCACTGACCTGACGCATCGTCAGAAGTGTGGCACGGGTGCTCCGGGCGGGGAAGCCTCAGTGCCCGGCCACCGACCTCCGCGCCACCGGGAAGTCGAAGAACGTGGCCGGGAACGGCTCCGGCTTGAACGTGAAGTGCCACCACTCCTCGGGCAGGTTCACGAACCCCTGCTCTCCGAGCAGGCCCTTGAGGAGCTGCCGGTTGGCCCGCTGCTCGCCCTGGATCCGCGGGTCGTCGGTGTGCGAGCGGGTGTCGAAGCAGTCGTACCCCGTCCCCATGTCCACGGAGTTGTCCGGGAACCGCTCCTCCCGCGGCGCGTAGCACTCGACCAGGTCCTCGCCCGGCACGTACGCGCGCGTGGGCACCGCCGGCAGCCGCACGACCGTCAGGTCCACGGTCGAACCCCGGCTGTGCCCCGACTTCTCCGCGATGTAACCGTCCGCGAACAGCCTCGACTTGTCGACGAGGGGATAGAACTCCCCCTTCATGCGCTCGTCCTCCAGGTCCTTCGCCCAGCGCACGAAGTGGTCGACGGCCCGCTGCGGCCGGTAGCAGTCGTACACCTTCAACGTGTAGCCCCGGGCCAGCAACCGCACCTGCGCGCGGTGCAGCGCCTCGGCAGCCGGCCGGGTCAGGATGCAGAGCGGCTGCCGGTAGCCGTCGATCGGCTCGCCGACGAAGTTGTGCGCCGTCGTGTAGCGCATCTCCTGGACGATCGTCCGGTCCACCGAGCTCAGAGCCACGAACTCCCGTGGGGCCTTGGGCTCCGGCACGGCGGAGGCCGGGGGAGCGGGGGCGACGACAGCACCCGTCACGGCGAGCAGACCGGCCGCGGCGGTGAGGGCGAGGGTACGGAAAGCGGAAGTTAGTCCTGTCATGCGCACCGTCTATCAGTTCCGGCAGCGCCGGGAAAGGGTGATCGCATACGGTCGGGCCGTGAACGACTCCCACAGCTCCCACTGCACCAGCTGCGGCGCCCCGCACGCGGCCGACGCCGGCTGGCCCCGCACCTGCCCGACCTGCGGCCACACCGCCTACCGCAACCCGCTGCCCGTTGCCGTGGCCCTCCTCCCCGTCATGGACGGGGAACGGGGAACGGGACTCGTCGTCATCACCCGCACCATCGAGCCCCAGCGGGGCGGGATCGCCCTGCCCGGCGGCTTCATCGACCACGCCGAGGACTGGCGCGCCGCCGTCGCCCGCGAACTGCGCGAGGAGACCGGCATCGAGGCCTCCGCCGGCGACGTCCGCCTCGCCGACGCGATGAGCTCCCCGGCCGGCCATCTGCTGCTCTTCGGCCTCCTGCCGCCCCGTGAGGCCTCCGCCCTCCCGCCCTCGGCACCGACGGACGAGACGATCGGCCACCACCTGCTCCACGCCCCTGAGGAGCTGGCGTTCCCCCTCCACACGGAGGCGGTACGGAAGTGGTTCGCGGGGGAGTACGGCTGAGCTGCCGTCACCTCATCGCCCCGCGCAGGCGGGCCGACCTCTCACAGCCCCCGCACCGCCATCCTCATCCCCCACACGGCCCCACCCCTCACAGCCCCCGCACCGGCAGCCTCATACCCCGCCCCTCACAGCCCCCGCACCCGCACCGGCAGCGCCACCTCCTCCACCCCGTCGTCCGTGACCCGCTCCACCACCACCCGGCCGTCCACGAGCCGTGACTGGTACCGCTCGATCTCGGCCGGCTCCCAGCCGTCCCCGGTGTCCCGGACGACGAGCCCGCCACCCGTCCGCCCCGCGGCGGGCGCCCACACCTCCAGTGCCGGTCCGTCCCCGTCCCCGTCGCCGCGCACCGGGAGCACCGCCCCCGCCCGGGCCAGCACCGGCACCCGGGAGAGCGGCGCGTCGAGCAGTACCTGCCCCGGACCCTCGTACGCCCGCCCCGTCGCCGTGTCGTACCAGCGGCCGCGCGGCAGCCGGACCGCCCGCTGGTCGGCGCCCCTCGTCAGGACCGGCGCCACGAGCAGCGCGTCCCCCAGCAGGAACGCGTCCTCGCAGTCGCGCAGCCCCCGGTCCTCCGGCGTCCCCCACCACACCGGGCGGACGTACGGCGCGCCCGTCATCCGCGCGAGCCGGGCCAGCGTCTCGAAGTACGGCCGCAGCCGTTCCCGTTCGGCCAGTGCCACGCGCGCGTGCTCCAGGGCCTCGGGGCCGAACTCCCAGGGTTCGCGCCGCCCCGCGTCGATCGCCGAGTGCGTACGGAAGAACGGGAGCCACGCCCCCAGCTGGAACCAGCGCACGTACAGCTCGGGCGACGGAACCCCGTCGAAACCGCCCACGTCCGGCCCGGAGTACGGCACCCCGCACAGCCCGAGCCCCAGCACCAGGGAGAGCGAGGCCCGCAGCCCCGGCCACCCGGTCGACACGTCGCCCGACCAGGTGCCGCCGTACCGCTGCATGCCCGCCCAGCCGGAACGGGAGAAGAGGAAGGGGCGCTCGTCGGGCCGCAGCCGGCGCAGCCCCTCGTACCCGGCCCGGGCCATCGTCAGTCCGTACACGTTGTGCGCCTCGCGATGGTCACCGCCCCGCCCGTCCAGGGCGTGCCGGGCAGAGAGCGGCAGCGTCATGTCGCCGAACGGCGCGAAGGACACCGGCTCGTTCATGTCGTGCCACACCCCGGAGAAGCCCTGCCGGAGCCGCTCCTCGTACAAGCCGCCCCACCACTCCCGTACGGCCGGATCGGTGAAGTCCGGATACACGCACTCACCCGGCCACACCTCCCCGCGGACCTCCCGCCCCCGGGCGTCCCGGACGAAGGCCCCCGCCGCCAGCCCGCCGTCGTACACGGCGTTCCCCGGCTCGGCCTTCACCGCCGGGTCCACGATCGACACCAGCCGCACGCCCCGCTCCCGCAGCTCCGCCGCGAGCCCCGGCAGGTCCGGGAACCGCTCGCGGTCCACGGTGAACACCTGGTTTCCGTCGTAGTGGTCGATGTCCAGGTGTACGGCGGACAGGGGGAGCCCCCGCTCCCGGTACCCGTCGACCACCCGGCGCACCTCCCGCGCGCTGCCGAACCCCCAGCGCGCGTGCTGGGGCCCGAGCGCCCAGGACGGCGGCAGCGCGGGCGCGCCCGTGAGCGCCGCCCAGCCGTGCAGCACGCGCGCGGGGGTGCCGACCACCACCCAGCAGCGCAGCGGCCCGCCCCCCATCCGGACCTCGCTGGTCCCCGGCCGGTCGTGCCCCGACCCGGCACCCTCCTCGCCCTCGGCGAGGGTGACCCGTCCGTCCCAGGAGTTGTCGTGGAACGCGAGGTGCGACCCGGCGTCCGAGACGACGAACTGCACGGGCATGGTGAGGTACAGCGGATCGTCCCCGGGGACGAAGCCCCCCTTGGGGTCGGTGTTCCACAGCCGGTACGAGCCGTCGCGCAGGCGCGGCCCCGCCGCCCGCCCGCCGAGCCCGAAGAAGCGCGCGTCCGCCGGGACCTCACTGCGCTGCACCCACCGAGAGGCCGTACCGACGGTCGCCCCCTTCGGCGCTCCGGCCTCCACCTCGGCATGGTCGGCCCCCACCGGGTCCCACCAGCGCGGCGGCAGGTCCCGGCGCAGCATCACCCCGCCGGGCGTCCGGACCTCCACGGCCCCGTGACGGGAGACCGCCACCGTCACCCGCTCCGAGACGATCCGCCACCCGCCGTCGGTGTCCGGCTCCAGGGAGGCCCGCGGGTCGGGCTCCGGTGCCTCGCCGGCCAGCGCGTACGACGGAAGGGGCGCCGCCCCGTCCCAGCCCCAGAACACCGCGCCGCCCGCCGACACACAGATCCGCAGCGAGGAACGCGCGAACCGGACGATCCCTCCGCCCGGCAGCGCCTCGGCCCCCGTCGCGAGCCCCGGCACCCGCGCCCGCTCCGCCCCCTTCGGCGGCAGCCCCCACGCGTCCGTACGCCGCTGCCGCCACGCCGCCCGCACCGTCCGCAGGCCCCGCGTCACACCGAAGACCTTGATCGAACGCACCAGTTCCCGACCGTTCATGGTGATCACCCTGCCACCCACCAGGGGCGATACCGGCTTCGTTCAACTTCCGTTCACCCGTGGTGGGGGCACATATTCAACTACCCGACCATGGGCGGGCAGACCTGGTGCGAAAGACGATCACATGGCATCGTCCTGTCAGCCGCGTCGCGCGCACACCCCAGCACGTGCGCGGGACACACGCCGACCCCGCGTACAGCCAGGGAGCAGCACCATGACATCAGCGCAGACCGAGCCGCTCTGGCAGCCGGACGACGAACGCATCGCCTCGGCCGCCGTCACCCGCTTCCAGGCCTGGGCGGCCGAGCACCACGGCGCCCCGGCCGAGGGCGGCTACCCGGCGCTCCACCGCTGGTCGGTCGAGGAGCTCGAAGCCTTCTGGCAGGCCGTCGCCGAATTCTTCGACCTCCGCTTCGCCACCCCGTACGAGCGGGTCCTCGGCGACCGCTCCATGCCCGGAGCCGACTGGTTCCCCGGCGCCACCCTGAACTACGCCGAGCACGCCCTGCGCGCCGCGGACGAGCGACCCCATGAGACGGCCCTGCTCCATGTGGACGAGACACATGAGCCCGCGCCGACCACCTGGGCCGAGCTCCGCCGCCAGGTCGGCTCCCTCGCTGCCGAACTGCGTACCCTCGGCGTACGCCCCGGCGACCGCGTCAGCGGCTACCTGCCGAACGTCCCGCAGTCCGTCGTGGCCCTCCTCGCCACCGCCGCCGTCGGCGCCGTGTGGACCTCCTGCGCCCCGGACTTCGGCGCCCGCAGCGTCCTCGACCGCTTCCAGCAGGTCGAGCCCGTCGTCCTCTTCACCGTCGACGGCTACCGCTACGGCGGCAAGGAGCACGACCGCCGCGAGACCGTCGCGGAGCTCCGCTCCGAACTGCCCACTCTGCGCGCCGTCGTCCACATCCCGCTCCTCGGCACCCCGGCCCCCGAGGGGACCCTCGCCTGGGACGACCTCGTCGCCGCCGACGTCGAGCCGGTCTACGAGCAGGTCCCGTTCGGGCACCCGCTGTGGGTCCTGTACTCCTCCGGCACCACCGGCCTGCCGAAGGCGATCGTCCAGTCCCAGGGCGGCATCCTCGTCGAGCACGTCAAGCAGCTGGGCCTCCACTGCGACCTCGGCCCCGACGATGTGTTCTTCTGGTACACCTCCACCGGCTGGATGATGTGGAACTTCCTCGTCTCCGGCCTGCTCACCGGCACGACCGTCGTCCTGTACGACGGCAGCCCCGGCTACCCCGACACCGGCGCCCAGTGGCGCGTCGCCGAACGCACCGGCGCCACCCTGTACGGCACGTCCGCCGCGTACGTCATGGCCTGCGCCAAGGCGGACGTGCACCCCGGCCGGGACTTCGACCTCTCGGCCGTGAAGTGTGTGGCCACCACCGGCTCGCCGCTGCCGCCCGACGGCTTCCGCTGGCTCCACGACGAGGTCCGCGAGGACCTGTGGATCGCCTCCGTCAGCGGCGGCACCGACGTGTGCTCCTGCTTCGCGGGCGCCGTCCCCACGCTCCCCGTCTACATCGGCGAGCTCCAGGCCGCCGGCCTCGGCACCGACCTCCAGGCCTGGGACCCCTCCGGCAAGCCGGTGATCGGCGAGGTCGGCGAGCTCGTCGTCACCAACCCCATGCCGTCCATGCCGATCCACTTCTGGAACGACCCCGACGGCAGCCGCTACCGCGACAGCTACTTCGAGATGTTCCCGGGCGTCTGGCGCCACGGCGACTGGATCACGATCACCGAGCACGGCTCCGTCGTCATCCACGGCCGCTCCGACTCCACCCTCAACCGCCAGGGCGTGCGGATGGGGAGCGCCGATATCTATGAGGCCGTCGAACGCCTCCCGGAGATCCGCGAATCCCTCGTGATCGGCCTGGAGGAGCCGGACGGCGGCTACTGGATGCCGCTCTTCGTCCACCTCGTCGACGGCGCCACCCTCGACGAGGAGCTCATCGGCCGCATCAAGCGGACGATCCGCACGGAGCTCTCCCCGCGTCACGTCCCCGACGACATCATCGAGGTCCCGGGCGTCCCGCACACCCTCACCGGCAAGCGCATCGAGGTCCCGGTCAAGCGCCTCCTCCAGGGCACCCCCCTGGCCAAGGCCGTCAACATCGGCTCGGTCGACGACCTCGGTCTCCTCCACTTCTACGAGACCCTGGCAGCCACCCGAAGGCCCTGAACGCCCACGAGACGAGGCCGGTCCCCGAAACAGGGCCCGGCCTCGCGCCCTCCTCCCGGACCGGCCGCACCTTCCGTCACCCTCCGTACGTCGCCTGCGCGTCCCCGAGCACGCCGGCGAAGTCCGCCGCGAGCCGCACCGCGTCCGCCGGCGCCAGCGTCGCCGTGGTGATCCGGACGGCCGGCGGAGCGGCGATCCGGAACCGCGCACCCGCGGCGACCCACCAGCCGTGCGTCCGCAACCCGTTGACCACACCGGACTCGTCCCGCACACGCACCCACACGTTCAGTCCGCTCGCCCCCACCGCGCGGATCCCGTACGCGCCGAGCGCGCCGATCAGCCCGGCCCGCCGTTCCGCGTACGCGGCCTCGCCCGCCGCGACCAGCTCCCCCACCGCCCCGTCGACGAGCAGCCCGGTCACCGTCTCCTGGAGGACGTGACTGACCCAGCCCGAGGTCATCAGCATCCGCCCGTCATGCCGCGCGAGCGTCACCGCGTCGCACGCGACCCCTGCCCAGCGCAGGTCGATCCCGAGGTGCTTGGACACGGTCCTCACCTGTGCCCACCGGTCGAGCCCCGCCGCCGCGAGCGTGTACGCGGCGGCCCCGCCGACCTCCGCGTTGTGATCGTCCTCGACGACGAGGACCTCGGGGAACTCCCGTAGCACAGCGACCAGTTCGTCCCGCCTCGACCGTGTGAAGAACGCGCCGGTCGGACACTGCCCGCGCGGACTGCACACCACCGCGCGTACCCCGCCCCGCAGGGCCGCCCGCAGCGATTCCGGTACGAGCCCCTCGCCGTCCACCGCGACCGGCACCATCCGCAGCCCGAGCGCGGGCACGAGGTCGAGCAGGTGGTGGAAGCCCGGGTCCTCGACGGCCACGGCGTCACCGGGCCGCAGCTCCGTCGAGAGGAGCCGCGCGATGCAGTCCAGCGCGCCGTGCGCGAAGGTCACGTGCTCCGCGGGCACGCCGTCCCGTTCGAACCAGTCCCTGGTCAGCGCTTCGAGCGCCGGGAGGCGCGGTGCCGCGCGATGGGAGCCGTACACCGGTGCCACGGCCGTAGGCGGGCGCAGTACGGGCAGGAACGCGGGGTCGGGGTGGCCACCGGCGAGGTCGACGAGCCCGGCGGGCACACGCGGGGGCCGCCGGGAGGCCACCGCAGGCACGTCCGCGACCACCGTCCCGCCCCGGCCGCGCGTGACGATCAGCCCCCGCTGCCGCAACTCCTTGTACGCCGTCGCCACCGTCCCCGGACTCACTCCGAGCTCGTCGGCGAGCCGCCGCACCGGTGGCAGGGCATCGCCCGGCGCGAGCCCGCCCTCAGCCACGCCGCGCTCCACGGACGCGGCGATCCCCTTGGCCGTAGCCCCATCGATCACATATTGTGCTGCCACGTAACGCATTATGTATCAATACAAAAGAACGCGCAAGGGGGACCCATGAGCCGCGCCACCCGTCCGACCCGTCCACCCCTCAAGGACCGCATCCCCGGCGGCCGCGACGGCCGCCGCATGCTGCTCATCGGCTTCATCGACAAGTGCGGTACCGGCCTCTGGTCCACCGCCATGGCCCTCTACTTCACCTACGTGACAGGGCTGGGCCTCGGCCAGGTCGGCCTCCTCATCGCGATATCGGGCGCCGCCGGAATCGCGGGAGCCCCACTCGGCGGCCGCCTCGCCGACCGCTTCCCCCTCGTCCGCGTGATCATCTGCACCCAGCTCCTGCGCGCCGCGGCCCTCCTGGCCCTCCTCACCACGGACGACTACGCGCTCCTCGTCGCCCTCTCCGCCGTCGGCGCCCTCCCCGACCGCGCCACCAACGTCCTCACCAAGCTCTACGCGGCCCGCGTCGCCGGCCCCGACCGCGTCCGCTACCAGGCCATCAACCGCACCACCTCCAACATCGGCTGGACCCTCGGCGGCCTCGGCGCGGCAGCGGCCCTCGCCGTCGGCTCCACCACCGCCTTCCAGCTCCTTCTCGTCGGCGACGCGATCTCCTACCTCGTCATGGCGGCGCTCACCCTCCGCTGCGCCGAACCGCCCGCCCCCGAGACCTCCCGTGTCGTCGCCGCCTCCACCGACGAGACCCCCACCGCCAAGCCGTCCAACCCCTGGCGGGACCGGGGCTTCCTCGCCTTCACCGCCGGCGACGGCGTCTTCTTCCTCCACGACTCGATCCTCCAGGTCGCCCTCCCCCTCTGGATCGTCCACGCGACCGAGGCCCCCGTCGGCCTCGCACCTCTCCTGTTGGTCCTCAACAGCGCCCTCGTCGTCGTCTTCCAGGTCCCGCTCTCCCGCTTCGGCGCGACCACCGAAGCCGCCTGCCGCCTCTACACCCCGCTGGCGGTCCTCTTCGTGACGGGCACCCTCGCCGTCGCCGCCTCCGCCCTGACCGGCCGCACCCTCGCCGTCACCGCACTGATCACCGCGGCCGTCGTCCTCACCTTCGCCGAGATGATCCACACCATCGCCTCCTGGGAGATCTCCGTCGCCCTGGCCCCGGGCGACGCCCAGGGCGCCTACCTCGGCGTCCACGGACTCGCCCAGTCCACCCAGCGCTTCGCGGGCCCCCTCCTCATGACGGGACTCGTCTCCACGGGCCCGCTCGGCTGGCCCTTCCTCGGCGCGGCCCTCGTCGCCACCTGCGCGGCACAGAACCGCCTGGTCCGCCGACGCCTCCCCCAACCGTCACTGTCAGTGGTCAAGGTTACGGTGAGTGAGCACTGATCGGACCGTCACCAGGGGGAGACATGACCAGGACCGGCACCACCACGACCCACCTCCGACGCGCCCTGCGCCGCGAGGTCCCCAGCACCGTCGGCCTCCTCGCCGACGCGCGGGACTTCGCCGCCATGCGCCGCTACCGCACCTTCGCCTTCGACGACCACACGACCTACCTCCAGCAGATCGAGGCGCTCCTCAAGACCCTCGCCACCCAGGGCGGACACACGACGGTCACCCTCTTCGACCCCGAGGAGTACGAGGCGTACTGCGCGGAGACCGCGATCGCCCCGGACGACCCGACGAGCCGCAGCCGCTTCACCGCGCACCTCGCGACCACAGGAGCCCGCGTCACCTACACGGGACAGCCCCTCAGCACCCTCCTGCCCGAGCTCGTCGACACCGCCGTCCGCAGGGCGACCTGGGAGTACGCGACCACCGTCCTCGCCACGGCGGGCGACTGCGCGACCTGCGGCAAGGACATCGGCAAGGCGGCCTTCGCCCAGGCCTCCCGCCTGCTGGTACGCCTCCTCGAAGCGGCGGGCCCTGGAGCCCACCACCTCGTCTGCAGCGTCCTTGCCGCCGACGACCAACTCCTCGCCGTCCTCCACGCCCTCGGCGGAACCACCCCCGAAGGCAGCGAGGCAGCGGAGTTCACCGCCGTCCTCGCGGCCGGCATCGCCCTCGCGGCCCCCGGCGGCCTCGTCCTCCGCACCACGACGCCCACCACCCGCGACCGCCTCCACGGCTGGCGCCTCACCGACGGCACACTGACCCCCCTCACCGAGGCGGAGGTCTTCGCCGCCTACTGCACCGACGCCGACACCGGAGAGCCCCTCTCCCCGGAGCCGGGCGTCGACTACCGCGCGGGCTTCCCCCTCGCCCCCGACCCCGACGACGACTGGCCCGCCCACCACTGACGCCGAACGCCGAAGGGGCTCCCCGCCACCAAGGTGACGGGAAGCCCCTTCTACCAGTACGTCAGCACCGGCCCGGGATTCACTCCCCGGACAGCACCGCCTGCGCGGCGAGACGCGCCTCGTGCGCCGTGTCCGCGGCCCGCGCCGCGGCCGCGGCCCGCTCGCACTGCGCCAGCGTGTACTTGGCGAGCGTCGCCCGCACGTACGGAATCGACGCGGCACCCATGGACAGGGAGGTGACCCCCAGACCCGTCAGGACACAGGCGAGCAGCGGGTCCGCGGCGGCCTCGCCACAGACACCACAGCTCTTGCCCTCGGCCTTGGCGGCCTCGGCGGACATCGCGACCAGGTCGAGCAGCGCCGGCTGCCACGGGTCCTGGAGCCGCGACACGGCCCCGACCTGACGGTCGGCGGCGAAGGTGTACTGCGCGAGGTCGTTCGTGCCCAGCGACAGGAACTCGACCTCCTGGAGGATCGAGCGAGCCCGCAGCGCGGCCGACGGAATCTCGACCATCGCACCGAACTTCGCCCGCAGCCCCGCCTCACGGCACGCGTCGGCGAAGGCCTTCGCGTCCGTCCGGTCGGCCACCATCGGCGCCATGACCTCGAGGTACACGGGCAGCCCCTCGACCGCCTTCGCCAGCGCGGTCAGCTGCGTCCGCAGCACCTCCGGGTGGTCGAGCAGCGACCGCAGACCGCGCACACCGAGCGCCGGGTTCGGCTCGTCGACCGGCGTCAGGAAGTCCAGCGGCTTGTCCGCACCGGCGTCGAGCACCCGCACGACGACACGGCCCTCGGGGAACGCCTCGAGCACCTTGCGGTAGGCCTCGATCTGCTTCTCCTCGGACGGAGCCTGCTTGCTGTCGTCCAGGAAGAGGAACTCCGTACGGAACAGACCGACGCCCTCGGCACCCGCCTCCACCGCGGCCGGCACGTCCGCCGGACCGCCGACGTTGGCGAGCAGCGGCACCTTGTGACCGTCGGAGGTCGCACCAGGACCACTGGACGAGGCCAGCGCGGCCTTCCGCGCGGCGGCGGCCTGCGTCAGCTCCGCCTTCTTCTCCTCGCTGGGGTCGACGAAGAGCTCACCGGTCGAACCGTCGACGGCGATGAGCGTGCCCTCGGCGATCTCACCGGCGCCCGGCATCGCGACGATGGCCGGCACACCGAGCGCCCGCGCGAGAATCGCGCTGTGGCTGGTCGGCCCGCCCTCCTCCGTCACGAAACCGAGCACGAGCGTCGGGTCGAGCAGCGCGGTGTCGGCGGGCGCGAGGTCCCGCGCGATGAGCACGTACGGCTCGTCACTGTCGGGCACACCGGGCATCGGCACACCGAGCAGCCGCGCGACGATCCGGTTCCGCACGTCGTCGAGGTCGGCGACGCGCCCGGCCATGTACTCTCCGGCACCCGCGAGCAGCTCCCGGTAGTGCGAGAACGCGTCGTAGATACCGCGCTCCGCGGTGCTGCCGACCGCGATCCGGCGGTCGACGTCGGCGATGAGCTCCGGGTCCTGGGCGATCATCGCCTGGGCCTCGAGCACCGCCTGCGCCTCACCACCGGCGAGATTGCCCCGCGCGTTGAGGTCCGCGGCCACAGCCTCCACCGCCTGACGGGCGCGCCCCTGTTCGCGCTCCGCCTCGTCGGCCGGAATCTGCTTGGCCGGCGGCTCGAGAACCGCCGTGCCCATGTGCCGGACCTCGCCGATCGCCACACCGTGGCTGACGCCGACGCCTCGCAGCGTTGTCTCCATCTCACCCGTCTCCGATTGAGCGACGGCCCCGGCCGCCGCGTTGAATGTCGAACTCGCGGTCGTCACGAGGACGAACCGGCTCAGCTCCAGCCGAAGAGCTGGTCGCCGGCCTTCACGTCGCGGTCCTCGGCGACCTCGGAGAGCGAGTCCGCGGTGGCCTCAAGGGCCACGATGGGACAGATGGGGGACTTGCCGGCGGCCTCGACGGTGGCGGGGTCCCAGCGCACGACGGCCTGTCCGCGCGTCACGGTGTCGCCCTTGTTGACGAGGAGCTCGAAGCCCTCGCCGTTGAGCTGAACGGTGTCGATACCGAGGTGGGTGAGTACCCCGTGCCCCTCGCTGTCGACGACGACGAAGGCGTGCGGGTGCATGGAGACGACGACCCCGTCGATGGGGGACACCACCTCCGAGGGCTCACGCACGGGATCGATGGCGGTACCGGGACCGACCATCGCACCGGAGAAGACCGGGTCGGGAACTGCGGCGAGACCGATGGCGCGTCCAGCAAGCGGCGACGTCACGGTTGTCATGGGAAGCCTCCCAGGGGCGGAGATTGTGTGGCGCCGTCACTACCTGTCCTGGACGGCGTACTGTTCAGAAGCGTAAGTCATGAGAAGTCCTAGTTACGCACGAGACGTACCACTTGGCGCACCTAGGGCTACCCCGAAACGATTTGCGTCTACTGACGGTGGGATGTACTGTCGTACTCCTGCCTGACCCCAACGCGGCCTTGAGTCGCGGGTCGGCAGCACCTATCAAGCCAGATCCTAACCCCAGTGGTCTACACCTCTGCGTGCGTCAGCTCGCCGGAGGAGTGGTCAGGGGGACCGAGAAAGCCTGGTAATGTTTGACCCCGCCGGGAACGGAAACGCGGAAGCGAATTCCACGTCCGGCGCCCCACTCCAGCGGGTGACAGAAACGAGAAATCGGGTCTGCTAAGCTGGAAACACGAAACACCGAAGGGAAGCCCGGAGGAAAGCCCGAGAGGGTGAGTACAAAGGAAGCGTCCGTTCCTTGAGAACTCAACAGCGTGCCAAAAATCAACGCCAGATTAGTTGA